>CAZCRP010000276.1:0-3996 GCA_964501055.1 uncultured Acidimicrobiaceae bacterium | reverse complement strand
GGCTCCGAAAACATTGGGTTAAGCCGACGCGCACATCGGTCTCCTTGAGCACATCGAGCAAACTGGTCATCGGCCACCGCCGGGCAATCTCCGCCTTCAAGGCCAGCAGATTGGTGGGCTCCGGTTGCGGGGCCAACGGGGAGAGCTTGATCCACCCCTTCGCCTTCGGGAGGATCTCGACGTCGGGATTATGCGGCAGGGTGCGATCCAAAGCGGCGAGTTCGTCGCGCATCGTGGTCCAGGTGCCGGCCGTGGGGAGGAAGCCGGCCAGCAGGGTTCCAGGGGCGGTAATCCGCAGCACCGCCACCGCCAGTCCGACGAGGTTGACCGCGATCACCGCCGGCGCCCGCAGCCGATACGTGCGGGCCACCCACGTGAACACCGCTCCGAGCACCACCGCCGCCAGCAGTACCACCTGCCAGGCGGGGCCTTCCGGTTGCTGCTGCAGCAACCGGCTCAGCCGAGCCAGGGTGAGCACGATGGCGCCCGCCCCGGTCAGCCAGACGAGACGCTCGACCATGACCTTCCCACCACCTTCGTCCACGCCTCGGCCCAGGACTCCGAGGGGGTCACGCTCACCGTGATCGCACCTGCCCGCTGGAATGCGATCGCGCCGCTCGACGACGTCTCGCTGGCGGACATCACCACCGTCGTGCGGTACTCGCGGGACATGAGGCGCTGCACCTCCAGCAGGTCGGAGTCGGGGACGCCCGTCACGAGCACCAGTGCGCCGCCCCGGCCGACCGTCTTCAGCCGCGACGCCACCGCCCTGATGTCCACCAGCCCCTCCCGCTGGACGATGGCCAGCTTCTCCATCACCGCCCCGTATTGGCTCACGGGGGTGGCGGCCACCCCTCCCGCCCACAGGTCGGCGTCGAACCCCTCCCGGGCGAGGTGACGGACCATCGACGCCGCCCCCCGCACGGCCTTCTCGAAGCAGTCCTCGGTCTCGTAGGCGGACCAGCGCAGATCGAGGATGACGAGGGCCCGGCTCTGCCACGGTGTCTCGAGCTGGCGAATCATCAGTTCGTCCTGCTTGGCGGACGAGGGCCAGTGCACCCGGCGCAGATCGTCTCCGACCACGTACTCGCGCAAGGTGTAGAAGTCCTCGCCGCCCCGACGGGAGAACTCCGGCCGCGACGCCTGCATGGCGGGATCACGGCCGCGTGTCATCGGGAACCCGTCGAGGTCCTCGACCTCCGGATACACGATCAACCGGTCCACCGTGGGGATGACGGTGGATGCGCTCGCCAGTCGCAGCGGATCCGTGACGGTGGCGGTGACAGGCCCGACCGGATAGACCCCGCGGGGGCGGCACAGGATCTGGTATTCGGCGTCCCCCCCGCCACCGGGGGGGAGGAAGCCGGCTTCGAACACGGCCCGACCCAGCGCCCCGACCTCGTCGACGAACGCCACGTTCGTGAGCGGCCGCCTCCCGCGATTGGTGATCACGGCGTCGACCGCCGCCCGGTCGCCCTCGTGGACGAGGCTGGGGGAGAGGCGGCGCACGACGGCCACTTGCGGCCGCGACACCCGGGTGATCACGACGGCCGCGACGAGCGCCACCAACACGACGACCCCGGCAGTGAGCAGTTCGATCTCGCCGAGCAGCACCCAGAGCATGACGAGCGCGCCGGCCACCCCGACGGCGGCCCATCCGCGTTCGGTCAGCATCGTCAGGTGGCCAGGCGGGTACTGCCTGGCACGGTGAGGTGGCGGAGGACCGATGCCAGCACGTCCTCGATGGCAGTCCCGCGCATCTGTGCCTCCGGCCGGAGGGCCATGCGATGGGCGAGGGTCGGTACGGCGAGCGCCTTGATGTCGTCGGGTGTGACGAACTCGCGTCCGTCGGCCGCCGCCCTCACCCGCGACAGCCGTTGCATTGCCAGCGACGAGCGGGGCGAGGCTCCCAGCAGGAGCTCGTCGTGGTTCCTGGTCGCCTCGACGAGGGAGATCATGTAGCCCTGAACGGAAGGAGCGACGTGGATCCGGCGGGCGATGTCGATCATCGACACCACCTCTTCGGCGGTGACGACCGACGCCAGATCGTGGAATCCCGAGCGCACGCCGTGGGTGTTCATCATCTCGAGCTCCTTCTCACGGGTCGGATAACCGATCCGCACCCGCATCGTGAAGCGGTCGAGTTGCGCCTCTGGCAGGGGATAGGTCCCCTCGTGCTCGAGCGGATTCTGGGTGGCGACCACCATGAAGGGCGCTCCCAGTTCGCGGGTCACGCCGTCGGAGGTGACCTGACGCTCCTCCATCGCCTCGAGCAGCGCGGCCTGTGTCTTGGGACTGGCGCGGTTGATCTCGTCGCCGACCACGATGTTGGCGAAGATGGCCCCCGGCTTGAACACGAATTCGGACACCTGCCGGTCCCAGATGCTGACGCCGGTGACGTCGGAAGGCAGCAGGTCGGGGGTGAACTGGATGCGATGGAACGTGCAGTCGATGCTGCGGGCGATCGACTTGGCAAGCAGGGTCTTCCCCACCCCCGGCACATCCTCGATGAGGACGTGCCCTTCGGCGAACAGCGCCGAGAGCACCAACTCCACCACTTCGCGCTTGCCCTGGATGACCGTCTCGACGTTCGAGGCGACGGCGTCGAAGCGCTCAGCGAACCATTCGACTCTCTCGTCGTCGATCGATGACTCGACGGTTGACAAGGTTGACCTCTCCCCGATCGCGGACGTCACGGCACTCTACCCCTGGTCAGACGAAAGCCCTCGGGTAGCCTATGAGTCGGGAGCTATCCACGTGTCGGAGGTTGGGGTGGAACTGGGGCAATCGATTCATGGTGGGCGAATGGTGGGGCGCTGGATTCGCATCATCCGCTCGGCCGTCGTGACGGGCGCCGCTCATGTACGGCGGGACTGGTGGCGCCGGGCCCCTTTTCTCCCTCTTCCGGACCGAACCCATCTGGCATGGCGGCTGACGGCGGCGTATGGGGAGGAACGTCGGACGGATCGCACCGATCTGACCGAGTTCCTGCTGTGGGCCGACCGCCAGCGGAGAGCCAGGGCGTGATGGGACTGGAGGACCGCCTGCGCCGGGTCGAGGGCGTCTCGGATCTGACCGTCGAACTGGGGATCGAAGGTCTCGAGTCGATCCGTGTCCGCATCGACGAGGGCACCGACGAGGCGTCGGTGCTCGACGAGATCCGCCGCATCCTCGTCGCCTACGGTCTTCGCTCCCGGCGGGCGGACGCCGTTGGCGGCGGTGACGGCTCGTCACGGATCGTCGGAGAGTCCGAGCCGCCGCTCCGACCCCGTATCACCGTCGGGCCGCGGGAAGAGGGGCTGTACGTGCGCTTGACGGAAGGGGACCGAACCGTCGAACGGACCGGGGACCGGTCGCCGATCGGCGTGGCCGAGGCGATGGTGCAGGCGGTGGCGGAGTGGCGCGGCTCACCGGCGCCGGAGCGGATCGCGCTCGCACTCGACGAACTGGACGAGACTCCCGTCGTGACCATGCTTGCCCGCCGCGAGGGGAGAACCGCGGTCGCGGCGGCCTCCTGTGCGGTGTCGTTGGCCGGCGGGCTCTACCAGGCGGCAACAGGTGTCCTGTCCGATCTGGAGACCCCGAACACGGCGGTTGCGCTCGCTACGGAGGGCTAATCTCGGCGAGGCGTGTCACGGGCCCTCATACTCAATGCGTCCTTTGAGCCACTGTCGGTGGTGAGTGCCCGCCGAGCCGTGGTGCTGGTCATCCACGGCAAGGCGGTGTCCGTCGCCGACCGTGACCACGAATGGCGGGCGGAGACCGTGTCCGTTCGCGTCCCCTCGGTCGTCAAGCTCACCAGCTTCGTCAATGTCCCCTACGTACGCACGGTGCCGGTGACCCGGCGGGCCGTGTTCGGGCGCGACGACTACCGCTGCCAATACTGTCCGGCCGCCGCAGAGAGCATCGACCACGTGGTGCCCCGTTCCCGCGGCGGCCAGCACGTGTGGGAGAACGTCGTGGCCTCCTGTCGCCGCTGCAACGTCCGCAAGGGGA
>CAZCRP010000275.1:0-4297 GCA_964501055.1 uncultured Acidimicrobiaceae bacterium | reverse complement strand
GGTGTCGTCACGGCGGCGGCCAGCAGCAGCAGCGACGCGGCCACCGCCAGGCGGCCGAGGACCCTCGTCACTCCCTCCAGCCCGTGCCACATCGAGACGGCAACCGACAGCAGCGCCAGTGAGGCGGGAAGCAGCCACGTCGTGCCGATCGGGTTGGCGCCGCCGGTCGTCTCGGCAATGGCCGTGGCAGCCGTCGCCCAGATGCCCCACAGCGCCACCGCGATGTGGAGGGAGCGCAGATAGGGGCGATCGTTGCGGGCTTCGTCCGCGCGTGTCGTGGCGAACCACAGCACCGCCATCACGAGGGCGGAGACGACGACTCCGAGCGAGAGCGCCAGGTCCCAGGAGACCGCCGGGCGGACCACCTCATACGCTCCGACTCCGATGACACCGCTGGCGGTCACGAGCGAGAACACGAGCGTCAGCAGGAGACCGGCGATCCTGGTCGCCGCTACCGCCAGCCGGTGGCGGATGCCGATGGCGGGAGGCAGGGCCCATCCCGCCACATTGAGGAGCATGTAGGGAACGAGGAGCAGCCACAGCGCCGACGATGCGGTGCCGGAGGTCTGCGACGCCCAGCGATAGGTCAGGACGGGATCCTCGCCGCGGACCGGCCGGTAGACGGTGGCGGGTTCGCCCGGGAAGCGCGGGTCGGGCTCTACCGGCCCGCCGACCATCGTCTCGGGCGGCGTCCCTGACACGCCGTGGATCCGCAACTCCGTGTGCACGGGGTGATTCGACCACAGATGCCCGCCGGATCGGTGCCAAGCGGGCCGCGGGTGCGAATCTCGGCCGGGCGCAATACAGTCGGAGCACCGATCGAGAAAGGCCACCCGTGAGCGAGACGCTGGAAGACCTGCTGCGAGAGGACCGATCGTTTCCCCCTTCGGAGGCGTTCACCGCCGACGCCAACGCCCAGCCCGGAGTGCACCAGACGGCGGATGCGGACTTCGAAGCGTTTTGGATGCGCCAGGCGCTGGACCGGGTCACCTGGTTCCAGGAGCCGACCCGCGGGCTCGACGAATCCAACCCCCCGTTCTACACGTGGTTCGCCGACGGCACGCTCAACCTCAGTTACAACTGCCTCGACCGCCATCTCGAGTCCTCCGGTGACAAGGTGGCATACCACTGGGTGGGGGAGCCGGGGGACACCAGGACGATCACGTACCGGCAGCTCTACGAGGACGTCTGCCGGTTCGCCAACGCACTCCGCTCCCTCGGAGTGGGAAAAGGCGATCGGGTCGCCATCTACATGGGGATGATCCCGGAGCTGCCGGTGGCGATGCTGGCCTGCGCGCGGATCGGCGCTGTGCACTCGGTGGTGTTCGGGGGGTTCAGCTCCGACGCCCTCGCCGACCGGATCCTCGATGCAGATGCCAGGGTGGTGATCACCCAGGACGGCGCCTGGCGGGGAGGGAACGTCGTTCCGCTCAAGGCGAACGCCGACGTCTCGCTCGCCCGGACCCCGGACGTGCGTCACTGTGTCGTCGTCCGCCGCACCGAGAACGACGTCACGATGGAGGAGGGGCGCGACGTGTGGTGGCACGACGTCATCGCCGGCCAGCCGGCGGAGTGCGAGCCGGAGGTGCTGGGTGCCGAGGACCCGCTCTACATCCTCTACACCTCCGGGACCACCGGGAAGCCCAAAGGTATCGTGCACACCCAGGGCGGCTACCTGGCGTCGGTGGTGACCACTCACTCGTGGGTCTTCGACGTCAAACCGGACGAGGACGTCTATTGGTGTGCCGCCGACATCGGCTGGGTGACCGGGCACAGCTACATCGTCTACGGGCCGCTCGCCAACCGGACGACCGGCGTCCTGTACGAGGGCGCCCCCAATCATCCCGACTTCGATCGACTGTGGTCGATCATCGCCGAGTACGGCGTCACGATCTTCTACACCGCTCCGACTGCCATTCGCTCCTTCATGAAATGGGGGGACGAGTACCCCGCCCGCCACGACTTGTCGAGTCTGCGGCTGCTGGGCACGGTCGGCGAGCCGATCAACCCCGAGGCGTGGATCTGGTATCACCACAACATCGGCGGTGAGCGGTGTCCGATCGTCGACACCTGGTGGCAGACCGAGACCGGGGCGATCATGATCACGCCGCTGCCGGGAGTCACGGCCACCAAGCCGGGATCCGCCACGCTGCCGTTCCCCGGCATCCGCGCCAACATCGTCGACGACGAGGGCGTCCCGGTCGGGATCCCCGGCGGGGGCTACCTCGTGATCGAGCGCCCGTGGCCTTCGATGGCGCGCACGATCTGGGGAGACGACGAGCGCTTCGTGGACACCTACTGGTCGCGTTTCCCCGGCCTCTACTTTCCGGGTGACGGGGCGAAGCGCGATGAGGACGGCTACTTCTGGCTGCTCGGCCGGGTCGACGACATCATGCTGGTGGCCGGGCACAACCTCTCGACGACGGAGGTCGAATCGGCGCTCGTGTCCCACCCCGCGGTGGCCGAGGCGGCGGTCGTGGGCCGCAAGGACGATCTGACCGGCCAGGCGATCGCGGCGTTCGTGACGCTACGCGGGACCAGGGAGGGGGACGAGGAGCTCCTCCAGGAGCTGCGAGACCACGTGGCCAGGACACTGGGACCGATCGCGAAGCCGAAGTCGATCGTCTTCACGCCGGACCTGCCGAAGACCCGGTCTGGCAAGATCATGCGGCGCCTGCTCAAGGACATCTCCGAGCAGCGACAGCTGGGCGACGTGACGACCCTCGCCAACGAGACCGTCGTGTCCGAGATCGCCCAGAAGGCAGCGACCGCCACCGAAGACTGATCTGCCGAGATGACGCCGGACCCGGTTCGCCTCGGTGTGCTGGCCGCCTCGCGTATCGCTGCCCGGGCAGTGGTCGAACCGGCACCCCTGGTCGAGGGCGTGCAGGTCACGGCGGTGGCGGCGCGCGACGGCGACCGTGCCCAGGCGGCGGCCGACCTGTGGGGCGTCCCGGCCGCCTTCGGCTCCTACGAGGCGATGCTCGCCTCCCCCACCATCGACGCCGTGTACATCGCCACCCCTGCCGCCCTGCATCGGCGTTGGGTGCTGGCGGCCCTCGAAGCCGGCAAGCACGTGCTGTGCGAGAAGCCGTTCGCGGCCAACGGCGCGGACGCCAGGGTGATGGCAGCGGCAGCCGCGGACACCGACCTGGTGGTGATGGAGGCCTTCCACTGGCGCTATCACCCGCTCGTGCCACAGATGCGGGAGGCGCTCGGCGTCATCGGCGACATCGAGCAGATCGACGCCTGGTTTGAGATCGCCAACGGCCTGATTCCCCGCACCGACATCCGCTGGACCCTCGCGCTGGGAGGTGGCTCCACCATGGATCTGGGTTGCTACGCCATCCACTGGGCACGGTGGGTGGCGGGTTCGGAGCCCGCGGTGGTGAGCGCGCGGGCGGAGGCGACCGAGGACGGTGTCGACGGATGGCTGCAGGCCGAGCTCACATGGGTCGACGGTGGGCGGGGCTCGGTCAGCTCGTCGATGGTGGCGCCGGCGCCGGGCCGGGGGGCGGGGTTGGTGGTGCAGGGCGCACGCGGCGTCGTGCGGGTGGACAACCCGATCGCTCCGCAGCGCGGATCGCGCCTCGTCCTGGAGTGTGACGGTGCCGCCGAGGAGATCGAGGTGGATCGGTCGTCGACGTATCTCCATCAGCTCGCCGCCTTCCGGGACGCGGTGGTGGACGGGGCGCCGTTTCCGACGAACGTCGACGAGGCCGTGCGCAACATGGACGTCGTGGACGCCTGCTACTCGATGGCAGGGCTGGATCCCCGGCCTACTCATCCCGATTGATCGTCGCGGCGCGGCGGACGCGGGGGGCCGAGTCCATGGACCAGCCAGCCGCGGTCGGGGAAACCCGCCGCGTCGGCGGTGCGGGCGGACCCGGCATTGGCGGGGGAGTGGAAGTACGTCGGAACGGCGCCGTCAGCGAGCACCCGGCGAGCGGCCTGTGCCACCAGATCGGTCGCCCATCCCCGCCCCCGATGACCGGGTTCGGTCACCACCGCCAGTTCGTGTCCCCAGCGGTCGTGCTGCTTTCTCCCCACCCCGGCTGCGATCGCGTCGTCTTCGAAGCCCACGAGGACGTCCCCGTTGAACGGGCGCAGCCATGGCGGCACCCGTGGATGGTCGGCCGGCAGCCAGACTCCGCGATCCGGGGTGGTCGCAGGGGCTTCGCTCCATCGGAACACCCCGGTGAAGAAGGTCCCGTTCGGTTCGTCGAGCGCGGCGGCGATCCCGGCGGCGATGGCGTCGAGACCGGGTCCGAGGGCCCTCACCGCCGCCGCTCGCTCC
>CAZCRP010000274.1:0-4299 GCA_964501055.1 uncultured Acidimicrobiaceae bacterium | reverse complement strand
CCCGACCGTCGCGCTCGCACCCACCGGGTGCTGCGGCTCTCGATCGGCGCGGCGACGGGCGGCGTCTCCCACGAGCCCATCCCGAGTGCCGCCAGCACCCGCAGCACCCCGTGGACACCGGCGGCGATCGCATCCTCGTCGAAGCGCTGGATCTGTCCGGCCTCGTACACGAGCACCTTGATCCCCTGCCTGGTCGCCGCCGCCCGCACCGACCCGTCCCGGAGGCGGGCGTCGATCACGAACGGGGCGCCGAACGCACACGCCAGTTTCCTGGTCTCCTCGTCGTCGAGGTTGGCACGGATCTGCGGGATGTTTTTGCGATGCGACGACGCCGTGTGCAGGTCGATGCCGAGATGGCACTGCATCACGACCTCCTTCATGAACAGGGCGGCCAACTGGCTGGCCATCGAACCGCGTAGCGAGCCGGGGAAGGACCGGTTCAGGTCGCGGCCATCGGGCAGGTAGCGGCTCTGGTCGACGAACCCGAAGACGTTCACCACCGGCACGGCGATGACCGCCCCGCGTAGGGTGCGCTGATCGAGGTGGGGCAGCACGCGTCGCACCACCTCGACCCCGTTCAACTCGTCGCCGTGGATGGCGCCGCTGAGCCACACGGTCGGGCCGGGATGCCTGCCGTTGACGACCACCACCGGCATCGAGAGCTGCGACCCGGTGGGCAGGCGGGAGACCGGGACTTCGTATCGGCTCCGGCGGCCGGGGGCGGTTTCCTGCCCACCGCAGACGAGGACCTTGTTCAGCTCAGGATTTCGACGCACGTGTCTTCCGAGTCCGCTTGGCGGCGTTGTCCTCGATGAACTCGACCACCCGCGACGCCACGTCGGTCCCGCTGGCGCGCTCGATGCCCTCCAGCCCTGGCGACGAGTTGACCTCGAGCACCAGCGGCCCCCGGTCGGACTGGAGCAGGTCGACACCGGCCACGTTCAAGCCCACCGTCCGCGCCGCCTTCACGGCCGCCGCCCGCTCGGCCGGGGTCAGCCTGATGGTCTCGGCGCTGCCTCCGCGATGGAGGTTGGACCGGAAGTCGCCCGGCGCGCCGGTCCGTCTCATCGCAGCCACGACCCTGCCGGCGATCACGAATGCCCGCACGTCGGCTCCCTTGGACTCCTTGACGTACTCCTGCACGAGGATGTTGGCGTCGAGTTGTCGGAAAGCCCCGATCACCGACTCGGCCGCCTTGCGGGTCTCTGCCAGCACCACCCCCAGGCCCTGGGTCCCCTCCAGCAGCTTGATCACGACCGGGGTGCCGCCGACCACGTCGAGCAGGCCGTCGATGTCCATCGTCGAATGGGCGTAACCGGTCACGGGGAGGCCGACGTGGGCCCTCGCCAGCAGCTGTTGGGCATGCAGCTTGTCGCGTGACCGGGTGATGCCCTGTGACGGGTTGACCGAGTACACCTTGGCCATCTCGAACTGACGCACGACCGCGGTGCCGTAGAAGGTGTGGGTGGCGCCGATACGCGGGATGATGGCGTCGAAGACCTGGGGCTCGCCCCGCAACAGGACCTGGGGCTTGGCGGACGTGATGTCCATGTAGCAGCGCAGATAGTCCACGACCGAGACGGTGTGGCCTCGCTCCTTGGCCGCCTCGACCAGCCGGGAGGTCGAGTAGAGGTGCCTGTTGCGCGAGAGGATCCCGATGTGCATGGGACCAGTTCTAGTCGGTCGCGCCGGGCGGCCGTCCAACGAGGAACGATCGGCCGGGGTCGACCACGAACCGGCGCCGCAGCGTGTGACGCCCCAACAGCATGGGCATCCCCATGGTGTCGCGCCTGGTGAGATTGAGTTCGGCTGTCACCCGGTGGGGCCCGATCTTCAACCGTGTCTTGATCACCGGCCGCTCCTCGCTGCGGCCGCCAGGGTTCCGTACGGCCCGGTGGCCGATCACCGGAGACTCCACGATGATCGCCGGACCGGGCGAACGGTGATCGGGATGAATGGCGAAGCGGGCGAACTCGATCCCGTCGCGTTCGAACAGTTCCAGGCCGAAGGCGTGCAGCGAGGCTGTCCGGGCCCCGGTGTCGATCTTCGCCCGCACCACCACGCCCCCCAGGTCGGGGAGCGCCACCCACTCCCGCCATCCGACGACGACGGGAGGCTTTCTCGGTCGCTTCGCCCCTGTCACTCCACCAGCTCCGTCCGAGTCGCGATGACCGCCGCAAGATAGGTGGTCAGCGGCACCGACAGCACGAGCCCGATGGATCCCACCAAGGTCCGCACGATCTCGACGGCCACCACTTCGCTGTTGGCCACGTCGCCAAGCCGCAACCCTGACAGCGAGAAGAGCAGCAGCAGGGGCATGGCGGCCCCCGCGTAGGCGAGCAGGAGCGTGTTCACGGTGGAGGCAATGTGGTCGCGGCCGATGCGCAGTCCGGCCTGGGTGAGTTCCTGCACCCCCATGTGGGGCTGGGCCTTGCGCAACTCCCACACCGCCGAGGCCTGGGTCACCGTCACGTCGTCGAGCGCTCCGAGGGCGCCGAGGACCACCCCCGCCAGCAGCAGGCCGCGGATGTCGATGTTGCCTGCGATCGCCAGGTACAGGCTCTCCTCGCTGGCGAACCCGCTGAACTTCGCCAGCTCGAGGACGAGGGAGGCGAGGCCGAAGGTCACCAGCAGGGCGAGGCCGGTCGAGATGAAGGCGACGTGGGTGAGATGGCGGAACCCGTGGGCCAAGTACAGCGCCAGCAGTGCCACGGTGAACGAACCGATGATCGAGATCAAGACGGCCCCCGACCCGGCGGCGATGGCGGGCACGATGTAGCCGACCACGACCACGACCGACAGGACGAGCCCAGCGAGGGCGGCGAGACCTCGCAGCCGCCCGAGGGCCGCCACGGCGAGTGCGAAGACGACCAGGACCGCGATCAGCACCGCCCGGCGATCCTGGTCGGCGTACTGGTACTCGAAGGCGGACCCCGCGCCGGGGAGGTAGGTCAACACGACGGCGTGACCCTCTGCCAGTTCGGGCGTCGAGGGACTGCGCGAGAACTCCTGTACGAAGTCGGTCCCTTCCCGCGGTCCTTCGGAGAGGTTGAACACCACTGTGCGACACTCGTCCTGGGCGTTGTAGCTGCACGGCCCCTCGATGACCCTGGTCACGACCGCCCGGTGCTGTTCGTTGGCCAGTCCCAGGCCGGACGTATCCGGGAGCACGGGATCGCGGGGCCAGGTGATGAACAGTGCGACGACCATCACGATCCCCGTCGCGATCGGGACCCACCCGAGACCGAGGCGGCTGTCCGGTCCCGTCAGTCGTTCGAGGTCTGACATCGACGAGGAAGGCTATCCACCGCTGGAGTAGCGTCAGTCGCATGTCGCTCGATGTCGCCCGACTGCGCCGCCAGTTCCCCGCCCTGTCCGCCAAGGGAGACGGGGCGGTCTACCTGGACGGCCCGGCCGGAACCCAGGTGCACGAGTCGGTGGTGGCCGCGGTGGCCGCGGGGCTCGTCGAGGCGGCGTCGAATGTGGGCGGCGGCTTCGCTGCCAGCGCGCGCTCGGATGACATCGTCGCCAGGGCCCGCCAGGCGGCGGCCGACTTTCTCGGTGGCTCCCCCGACGAGGTCGTGTTCGGCCCGAACATGACCACCCTCACGTTCTCCTTCAGCCGGGCGGTCGCCCGCACGTGGTCGGCGGGAGACCGGATCGTGTTGAGTGGGCTCGACCACGACGCCAACGTGACCCCGTGGGCGATGGCGGCGGCGGATCGGGGGGTGGAGGTCGACTTCGTCGGGATCGACCCTTCCGACATGTCTCTCGACCTCGACCACCTCGAGCGCCTGCTGACCGATCGCACGAGGCTGGTGGCGGTGACGGGCGCCTCCAACACGTTCGGCACGATGGTCGACCTCGGACGGGTGGCCTCCGCCGCCCACGGCGTCGGCGCGCTGTGTTTCGTCGATGCCGTCCATCTGGCTCCGCACGTGCGCATCGACGCCGGCGTGCTCGGTGTCGATGCGCTGGTCTGCTCCGCTTACAAGTTCTTCGGTCCCCACGTCGGGTCCCTGTGGCTGCGCCGGGAGCTGGCCTCGGAGCTCGAGCCCTACAAGGTGCGGCCGGCGCCCAGCGACAGTCCGGGCAAGTTCGAGACCGGTACCCCGTCGTTCGCCCTGCTCGCCGGCTATGCCGCCGCCGTGGACTACCTCGCCTCGCTCGGCACGGGTCCGGACCGGCCGTCGCGCCTCTATTCGTCGTTCGCCCAGATCCGCGGTTGGGAGGAGACCCTCGGCTCCCGGTTCCTCCCAGATCCGCGGTTGGGAGGAGACCCTCGGCTCCCGGTTCCTC
>CAZCRP010000273.1:0-4301 GCA_964501055.1 uncultured Acidimicrobiaceae bacterium | reverse complement strand
GGTCCACGGTGGGAGGTTGCCCCCCTCCCCGGCCTGCGGCCGGTACTCCCCCCTGCGGGGGAGAGGACTCTCTGCGTCAGCGTACGAGCACCGAGACGATGGGGGGATCGAACGGTTGTGACCGGTCCACTTCCGGCCTCAGCACCAGTGCCCCCTGGCCCCGGGCCCACAGGCGGTTCGCGATGAACTGCGCCGAGACCTGGATCTGCGCCGAGGTACCCGCGTACTCGACCGTGGCCCATGGCACGAAGAAGATTCCCTCCAGATCGAGCACGGCCTGGCCGGCCCAGAGGTGGTTGTCGGCGCCGTTGTCCGACCACAACGCCAGGTTGCGGAAGTTGCCGGCGGTCGGTGCGATCCACCGGAGAGATCCGTCGCCACCCGACATCGTGATGTGAGAGGACTTCGTGAAATAGACGAAGGTGTCGAGAAATGCGAGATCTGCCTGGCCGTCCTTCGTGAGCACCCCGTTCCGGAAGAAGGCGAACCCGTCGCCGTCACCGCGGTTGTCGATCACGAGATCCCCCGTCGATGAGGTCACGGAGACATCGCCGTCGAATACGACGTTCCCGTCGAAGGTCACGGTGTCCTTGACGTCGAAAACCGCACAGTCCACCCACCAGTTCCCAGTGGTCGGCGTGATCGCGGTCGTGACGATGCACGGGTGGTTCGTGGACCACTGCTGATACGCGCCTGGATTCCCTGAGCTCCCGACGGACTCGATCAGGTCGTAGACGTGACGATCGCCGCCAGAGCAACCCTCGATGTCCTGATTGTTCGATGCGAGCAGGGGGTCGGTCGCCCACGACAGGCTGGGATCGAGGGCTGCCGTGGCGTAGTTGCCCACGCAGTTGAACGCGTGATCGATCGGCGCCCGTGTCAGCGGGGCGGACATTGTGGTCGGGACCGGTTGCGGGTTGACGCTCGGCGGTCCGTTCGACTGGCAGCCTGGCGGAGCACACATCCCAGGAGTGGTCGCGGCCACCGTCTCCAGAACGCCGCATCCCTCACCGATGCCAAGCGTTGCCGGGTTGTCGTTCGCACATCCCTCGGGTCCGTCGGCGCGGAGGATCGAGTTGCTTCCCTCCTTGAAGAAGACACCGTCGGTTCCGGTGCATTCGCTGCCGTCGGAGTCGGCCGCGCCGGTGCCGGGATAGATGTCGGTTCCATCCACGATGGCACTGACGATGATGCCTCCGTTGCCCGACACACGAACCGTCTGACACCCGGTGCGGTCGAGAATCAGGAGGTTGAGCGGAATCGTCTCACCGACACCTTCCGATGCAACCGCCACCGCGTGCACGGTGGTGGTTCCGGAAGGCGCGCCCAGGATCTGGCTGAAGGAGGCGTTGCGCACAGCTGAGATCTGAACCCCGATCCGCTCGCACGGCTCGCCGTCCTCGGCGATCACCGGCTGGGTGGGCGCTCCGAGCGCTCCCGGGTTCATCAGGGCGTGCGCTTCGGTCACCGGGTAGACGACGGTCACGTCATATCGGCCGTTCGACTTGGTCACGGGGAAGGGCGTGAGTGGATCGCAGGTGGCCGGCATGCTCGAGCAGTCGAGGTCGAGGCCGCTGATCTCGGAGGCGTTGGCTTGGACATAGGCGAGTGCCGCCTCGCACCCCGCTCGCCCATCGGCCTCGAAAACGGAGATGGCCCCGGCGCTGGCGGCGGCGTCGGCGACTCGCTGATCGATGGCTCGGTCCAGCCGAATCCCCGAGAGGTCGACTGCCAGGGCCGCGACTCCGACGAGCAGGAAGATCAGTGCCGCGGCCAGAATCATGGTGGCGCCGGATTCGTTCGAGTGCCCGCTCATGTTCGTTCGTACCTCCCCACCGCGTCGCCGGAGACGGTGATGTCGATGGCGAACAGGACCGCCTGGATCTGAGTCTCCCGCTCCGCCGTCACCTGGACGCGAGCACCTGCGCTCGCATCGAGGCCATCCGAGAAGCATTGGGAACCGTCCTCGGTCGACCCGTCGGGCTTGAGGGTGCGACTCTCGCCGGCCATCTCGTCGGTGACCAAGGCAGCGCAGATGGTCCGACCAGGGACCCCGTCGTTCAGTTCACCGAGGGCAGCTGCCTGCGTCGTCGCAATCACGCTGTCGAGCCAGCTGCTCGGATCGGCGGTAGCCCCGGGAAGTGTGACCCCGTACCGCGCGCCCTCGCGGGCCGCAGTCTGGAGCGCGTTCGAACGGGAGAAGGAGATTCCGGCTGAGATACTGCCGAAGATGAGCATGAACAGCAGGGAGGCGAGCAGCGCGAACTCGACTGCGGCTGCGCCGCGTTCCCGATGTGCCCTGTCCCCCACTGGCCCCACTCCTCCCGGCACCCCTCCGTGTGCCGATTCCCACTCCCCGACTGATAGGTCTAGCGGTCTACGAAGGAAAGTCAAACACCGACTGGTTGCGTTACAGCCCGGTCAGAGGCGCTCGGCGATGAGGTCGCCGATCTGGGTAGTCGACAGGCCCATGTCGGGGCCGCCCATGGTCTTGAGATCGGGGAGGACGGCAGCGGCTGCGTGCTCCACGGCCGCCGCCGCGTCCGTCTCGCCCAGGTGGTCGAGGCACATGGCGGCCGACAGCACCGCCGCCACCGGGTTGGCCCAGCCGCGGCCGGCGATGTCGGGAGCGGAGCCGTGGACCGGTTCGAACATCGACGGATGGCGGCGGGTCGGGTCGAGATTGCCGGAGGCCGCCAGCCCCAGACCGCCCTGCACCGCCGCCCCGAGGTCGGTGACGATGTCGCCGAACAGGTTGTCGGTCACGATCACGTCGAAGCGCTCCGGGGTGTTGACCAGGTAGAGGCAGGCGGCGTCGACGTGGACGTAGTCGAGTTCCACGTCGGGGTATTCGGCCTGCAACTCCTGCGCGGTCCTCCACCACAGGTCACCGGCGAAGGTGAGCACATTGGTCTTGTGCGCGACGGTGAGGTGCTTGCGGCGCCGGGAGGCCCGCACGTAGGCGTCACGCACCACCCGTTCCACACCGGAGCGTGTGTTGATGGACTCCTGGGTGGCGATCTCGTCGGCGGTGCCGCGCTTGAAGACTCCCCCCATGCCGGTGTACAGCCCTTCGGTGTTCTCCCGGACGACGACCATGTCGCACCGGTCGGGTGTCAGGCCGGCGATGGGCGTCGGGACGCCGTCGTAGAGCTTGACCGGCCGCAGATTGACGTACTGGTCGAAGTCGAAGCGGAGCTTGAGCAGCAGGCCCCGCTCCAGCACGCCGGGAGGGACGTCGGGCGTGCCGACCGCCCCCAACAGGATGGCGTCGTGGCCCGCCAACTCGTCCTGCACCGCCGGCGGCAGCACTTCCCCGGTGGACAGGTAGCGGCCACCGCCGAGGTCGTAGTTGGTGTAGGCGACGTCGAAGCCGAAACGGGCGGCGGCGGCGGCCACCGCCTTCACCGCCTCGGCTGTGACCTCAATCCCGACCCCGTCGCCGGGAATGGTGGCGATCCGGTATGACGCCATTCTCAGGCGGTCGCCTTGTTGAGCGCCTCGACGAACGCCTCCGCCGAGCCCTCGACCACGTCGGTGTTGATGGAACGGCCGCTGAAGGTGTCCTCGTCGACCCGAACCACCACGTTCACCTCCGCCATGGCGTCGGCGCCGGACGTGACCGGGACCACACGGTAGTCGACGAGGCGGGCGTCGACTTTGAAGCCCTGCTTGATGGCGGCGAAGGCGGCGTGGACCATGCCGTCTCCCTGTCCGGTGAACCGCATCTCGTTGCCGTCGACGATGAGCGTCACCGTTGCTTCGGGGGTGACGTCGTTGCCGCCTTCGACGTGGAGCCCACCCATCACGACGTTGCCCGCCACCGCCACCGCTTCCTCGTCGACGATGGCCCGAATCTCATCCTCGCCGATGTGCACCTTGCGATCGGCGAGCTGCTTGAACTTCTCGAAAGCCCGGGCGAAGGCGTCCTCCTCCAGGCTGATCTCCATCTTGGTCAGGGCATCCGCGAAGCCGGCCCGCCCCGAGTGCTTGCCGAGGATGATCTGCGCCGCCTGCTGGCCGACCGAGGCCGCATCCATGATCTCGTAGGTCATCCGGTCGCGCAGCACGCCGTGCTGGTGGATGCCCGCCTCGTGGGCGAAGGCGTTCCGTCCTACCACCGCCTTGTTGAACTGGACGGGATACCCCGTCAGGCGGGAGACGAGGCGCGAAGTCTCGAACAGCTCCCTGGTGTCGGCGCCGATCTCGACCCCGAACACGTCCTGGCGGGTCTTGACCGCCATGATGATCTCCTCGATCGATGTGTTGCCCGCCCGCTCGCCGATGCCGTTGATGGCTCC
>CAZCRP010000272.1:0-4306 GCA_964501055.1 uncultured Acidimicrobiaceae bacterium | reverse complement strand
CTCCACCTATGCCACCTGGTGGATTCGCCAGTCGATCTCCCGGGCGATCGCCGACAAGAGCCGGACGATCCGCATCCCGGTCCACATGATGGACACGATCGGCCAGGTGCAAGCCGCCGAGAGCGAACTCACCAAGCGCCACGGACGCACCCCCACCAACCAGGAGATCGCCGAAGAGGCGGGCCTGACCGTCGAGAAGGTGATCGACGCCAAGAAGATCTCACCGGAGACCGTGTCGCTCTTCGAGCCGATCGGCGAGGACGCCACCGTGCTCGGCGACTTCCTCGAGGACGAGGGTGCGGACGACCCGTTCGAAATGGCACTGCTCGCGTCGCGGCTGGAGGATCTCGGCGACTACATGGAGAGGCTCAACGACCGTGAGCGCACCGTGATCATCATGCGGTACGGCCTCGGCAACACCGAACCGCGCACGCTCGACGAGGTCGGCCGTCACTTCAACGTGACCAGAGAGCGGATCCGTCAGATCGAGGCGAAGGCCATCGCCAAGATGCGCAAGCCAGGAAGAGTGCTGCGGGACGTCGCCGCCTTCTGACGTCCAACCACCGAGAAGCCCGAGGAGCACGCTCCTCGGGCTTCTTCCGTGTCGGGGCTCGGTGCCGACTGATCATGCGGTCCTCACCATCTGGCGCAAGTCCTGCAGGTCGGCTTCGACCGGCAGGTGCTGTTCGGTGCGGCGGGGTCGTCCCCGGCCGCGCTTGCGGTGGTAGGCCTGGCCATCCCAGAAGATGACGCCACCCCACACACCCCATTCGAGGGCATTCTCGAGTGCGGTCTCCAGGCACTTGATCCGAACCTCACAGCCGGCACAGATGAGCTGTGCCGCCGCTAACTCGGAGGGCCGATCGGAGAAGAACAACTCGTGACTGCCCTCCTCGGTACATCGGCCTCGTTCGTATATCTCGTCCATTGCTTCCTCTCACTGCTCGTGTGCTCCGGCCGGCCAACAAAAAGGACCGCCGGGTGATCCCGACGGTCCTCGCAAGGTGGATGTTTCAAGTGGCTGTCACTCGATACGAGGCCGTCGGTTAGGGATGAGGGTGGCGCCTGCAACCTGCGTGGTCGGGACGGAGGTGCAGAATCCGTTGGCGACGCTGAACGGCGCCGTCCGCGGTCGGATCGCAGCGCGCGCGCAGGCGACGCCGCTGGGCGCCTGAATCTGCGGCATGTGGATGCGCTGCTCGATCATCGACGGTGCTCCTGGAATATCCGGGCACCGTATGCACCCGTCGCATACGGTGTCAAGCCAATTTCGGAGGAATGTCTCAATGACGTTCCACCGGGCGCTGCGGGGCGCCATCCGGGCCCCACGTACCGGCGGGATATTCGAGCGGCTGGTCGTCCAGGTCGAGGATCGGAGCGAGGATCCGCCACGCCTCCTCGGCCTCGGCCCCGCGCACGAACAGCGTCTGGTCACCGGCCACGAGATCGGCGATGAGGGTCTCGTAGGCGTCTGGCAGCCGCCCGAAGGCGTCTGCGTAGTGGAACTCGAGATCGCGCGTGACGAGCTCCATCCCCTCCCCCGGGCGCTTCACGTCGAAAGTGAGATGGAATCCCTCGTCCGGTTGCAACGTGATGAACAGCACATTGGCGTGCACCCGGCAGGGTTCATCCACCTCGAAGAGGGACACGGGCGGCTCCTTGTAGCGGACCGCCACCTGGGTGAGCCGCTCCGGCAGCCGTTTGCCGGCCCGGAGCACGAACGGCACGCCCCGCCACCGCCAGTTGTCCACTGCGATCTGCAGCGAGGCGTACGTCTCGGTGGTCGAGGAGTCGGCGATGCCCTTCTCCTGCAGGTAGCCGGGAACCGGGTGGCCGTCGATCTCGCCGGGTCCGTAGCGGGCGCGTGTCAGCACGGAGGGGGTGACGGGATAGATCGAACGCAGGACCTTGAGCTTCTCGTCCCGGATCGAGTGGGCGTCGAGGCGCACGGGCGGCTCCATCGCCACGAGCGTGAGTACCTGAAACAGGTGGTTCTGGATGATGTCGCGGATGATCCCCGCCCGGTCGAAATACTTCGCCCTCCCCTCCAGCCCGAGTGTCTCGGCCATCGTGATCTCGACCGAGTCGATCTGGGACCGGTTCCATCCCGCCTCGAAGATCATGTTGGAGAAGCGGAATGCCAGCAGGTTCTGCACCGTCTCCTTGGCCAGGTAGTGGTCGATGCGGAAGATCTGGTCTTCGGTGTAATGGCGATGGAGCATGGAGTTGAGGCGTCGGGCCGATTCGAGGTCCGTCCCGAACGGCTTCTCCACCACCGTGCGGGTCCACCCCGGACTGGCCGTCAACCCGGCCGCGGCCAGACCCTCGACGGTGTCGTCGAACACCTGCGGTGGGATGGCGAGATAGAAGATCCGATTGCCGGGAAGCCCCCGTCGCTCCTCGATGTCGGTGATCGTGGCGGCCAGCGCGTCGAAGCCGGCGCTGAGCGACTGGAAGTTGACGCATTCCGTGCACCAGCGGGCGGCATCCTCCGCCGGCACACCCGCTTCCATCAGTGACTCGTTGATCATCTCCCGGAACGCCAGGTCGCCGACGGCGGAGGTCGCCACCCCCAGCAGGTGCATCGAGTCTTTGAATCCCCGCGCCTCCAGCAGGCGATAGATGGCGGGGATCAGTTTGCGGCGGGCGAGATCGCCGGTGGCCCCGAACAGCACGACGAGATGCGGCTCGAAGGGAACCGTTTGTGCCGCGGGACGAGCCGTCACGACAACGCGCCGGCGAGGCCCGCGAGCACCCGATCCGGCTCGGCGCCGAGATCGACCCGCACCACCCGCTTGCCTGCCTCCACCAACGCCTGGTGATCCCCCGCCGCTTGCGCGGCGATGATGGCCCCGAACTCGTGGCCGGACTCCGGGACCGCGAGCGTTTCCTGCGGACGGTCCACGAACTGCACGAACGCCCCACTGTCCGGCCCGCCCTTGTGCAGTTGACCGGTGCTGTGCAGGAAGCGAGGCCCCCAGCCCAGCGTGGTGGCGAGCCCGGTGCGGGCCCCGACCGTCTTGCGCAGGCTTTGTAGGAGCTGCCACCGATCGCCGGTGGGAGCGAGGTAGGCCTGCAGCCCGACGTAGTCACCGGGGACGAGGTCGTCCAGGAACCGACCCAGCACGTCCGAGGCTTCCGCCGCGGCGACGGTGGGGACGGCCGACAGATCCAACTCGCCGTCCATGGCACGGGTGGCGAGCCGCTTGGCAGCCTCCACATCGGGCTGGTCGAAGGGGTGGACCCCGAGCACGGCACCGGCGACCGCGGTCACCACCTCAGCCCGCAGCATCTCGTAGCCGAGCGAGAAGAGGTCGGGCAGCTCGAAGCCCAGCACCGGCTGGCCTGCCCGGATGAGGGCATCGAGATCCGGACTCTGCTCACCGGCGAGCACGAACGCGAGGAACACCCTGTCATCCGCATATGCCGACGGGCCCCGCGCCGGTTCGTCGGCCACCGGCACGATCCCGGTCCCACCCTTGCCGAGACTCTCGGCGATGAGCTGCTCCATCCACGACGGGAACGAAGCCAGCGACGGGGAGGTGAGCATCGTGAGCTTGTCGCGTCCCTGGCGGGCCAGCTCGGCCAGGGCGATGCCGAGTCCGACCGCCGGGTCGTCGTTCACGTTGTCCGACGCCTGTCCCGCCAGCTCCCCTGCCCCGTCCAACAGCCGGTCGATGTCGATCCCTGCGCAGGCGGCCGGCACCAGCCCGAAGTGGGTGAGCGCAGAGAACCTTCCCCCGACGTCAGGCAGGGTTTCGAAGACCCGCCGGAAGCCCCGCTCCCTCCCGAGCGCAGCCAACGAGGTGCCGGGGTCGGTGATGGCGACGAACCGGGAGCCGTCGCCCCCGGCCGCGGCGTGGAAGTAGCGGAACAGTGACAGCGTCTCCAGCGTGCCGCCCGACTTCGAGGACACGAGAAACGTGGTGGCGGCGGGATCGATCCGGTCGTGCACCGCCCGTACCGCGTCGGGGTGGGTCGTGTCCGCCACGATCAGCTCCGGCCATCCGGGACGGGTGCCGAACGACCGGGCGAACAGCTCAGGGGCAAGGCTCGAGCCACCCATCCCGCACAGCACCACATGGGCAGAGTCCTCCCGCACCGCTGCTGCCAGCTCGGTGATGGGCGGCAGGTGGGGACGCATCCGCTGATGGAGATCGAGCCAGCCCAGGCGATCCGCCAGTTCCGGCGTGGCGGGGTCCGCCGCCCACACCGTCGGGTCGCCCTCCCACACCCGCCGCACGCCGTTGGACGCGTTCCACTGCGAAAGACGGGAGGCGACGGCGGGAGCGAGGAGGGGAACGAG
>CAZCRP010000271.1:0-4315 GCA_964501055.1 uncultured Acidimicrobiaceae bacterium | reverse complement strand
AGTGGGCGGGGACGCCCGGTGGCCCGAACGCCTCGGCCGGTGACGACAAGGGCCGTCCCTCCTGGGCCGGCACCCCCGGCGGACCGAACGCCGGCAACGACGACTGACACCAAGTCTCACGCGCAAGCGACAGAGGGCGGGCCGAAGGGCCCGCCCTCTGTCTCATTCCCGAGACCGCTGGCGGACCGCCCGGTCCATCTCCCGCTGCTGCTGGCGGTCCCGCAAGGCATGGCGCTTGTCGACGGTGCGCTTCCCCCGCCCCAGGCCCAACTCGAGCTTGGCCTTGCCCTCCTTGAAATAGATCTGGAGCGGAATGAGGGTCAGGCCGCGCTCCGCCAGCTTGCCGGCGATGCGGTCGATCTCGCGGCGGTTGAGGAGCAGCTTGCGAGTCCGCTCCGGAGCATGACCCCCGTCGCGGGAGAAGCCATGCGGGCCGATGTACAGACCCACCAGGTAGACCTCGCCGTCCTTGATGTGGGCGAAGGAGTCCTTGATCGTCGCCTTGCCGTCGCGGAGGCTCTTCACCTCCGACCCGTGCAGGACCATGCCCGCTTCGAACGTGTCGAGGATCTCGTAGTCGTGACGAGCCTTGCGGTTCGAGGCGACCACTTTGAACCCGCCCGGCTTCTTCTTGTCAGCCACGGAGGTATCCGAGAGGGTCGACGTGCTTGCCGTTCACGTGCACCTCGAAGTGCAGATGGTCGCCGGTGCAGAACCCGGTACATCCGACGAAGCCGATCCGCTCCCCGGCCGCCACGTTCTCCCCCGCCGAGACGGTGATACGGGACTGGTGGGCGTAGAGGGTGGCGAGACCGCCGCCATGATCGATCACGACCGTGTTCCCGTATCCGCCCCGCTCCCCGGCGATGATGACGCGGCCAGCCTCGGCGGCGTAGATCGGCGTCCCTCCGATGGCTGCCAGATCGATGCCGGTGTGCATGCGACGGGTGCCGAAGATGGGGTGGACCCGCCAGCCGTAATACGAACTGATCCAGCCGTGCACCGGCATGCGGAGCGCGCCGGGAGCCTCCCCGTCGGAACGCTGGGCGGCGGCGATCTCCGCCTCGATCCGGGCGAGATCGGCCTCCAGTCCCTGCTTGTGCTGTTCGGCGGCGGCGATGTCATTGCGAATGCGTGACAGCAGCGCTTGCACCGAAACCAACTCGGCTTCCGCCTCCGCCCGCAGGGTCTGCGCGCGCTCCACTTCGGCCACCAGCAGCGACCGCTCGCCGTCGAGTTCGAACAGGATCGTCTCGGCTTCCGACCTGCTCTCGGCGATGCTCGACCGCTGGCGGTCCTCCTCCAACCGCAGGAACTCGAAGGTGTTCAGGAGGTCCTCGGAGCGGCCGGTGGCACCGTCGGCGTATGTCCAGCCGACCGCCAGGTCGCTCATCGACTCGAACCCCAGCACCATCGTTCCTACGGGCATCGCTGCATTCATGTACATCTCGACCGCCTGCAGCGCCAGCCTCTGTTGTGTCGTCTCGATCGACCTGGTCGTCTCCAACAACTGCAGTTCGATGGCATGCAGCTGTGCTTGGAGCTCGGCGACCCGCAGTTCCTGGGCGGCGATCTCGTGCTCCTTCGCCGCCACGCTCGCCTCCGCCGAGGCGAGGGCGTCGTGCACCTCCGCGATCCTGGCCTGGGCCGCCGCCAGGTCATCTCCGACCCGACGACTCTCCGAGCGGGCGTTGTTGATCTGGGACGTGAGCTGGGCGATCTCCCGCTGCACCTCGTCCATCTCCTGAACAGAGGTCTGGGCGCCCGCCGGGATCACGAGCCCGAGTGCCACGGCCACGACGAGTGCGACGGGGATGCGGCGGCTCATGCGGCGCTGGGCTTCGTCTCCGCTTCCCGCAGGTACTTGCTCAACCCGACGAACGAGCCGAGCACGCCGGCGGCGGCCCCGAACAGGACGAGGAGGATCCCCCAGCGCAGGAAGAACCCGTCCTCGATGTTGAATCGCAGCAATTGGATCGAATCGCCGACGCCGGCCAGGTTCTGGGAGGCGACCCACACGGTCAGCACCGCCAGCCCGGCACCGAGCACACCTTCGATCAGGCCCTCCAGCACGAACGGAACCCGAATGAACCAGTTGGACGCTCCCACCAGCTTCATGATCGACACCTCGTCGCGGCGGGCGTAGATCGCCATCCGGATGGTGTTGGCGATGAGGATGACGGCCGATCCCCCCAGCACCAGCGCCAACCCGAGCCCGAGGACGTTCAGGACGTTGCTGAGGCTGGAGAGCTGGTCGATCTGCTCACCGAACGAGCGCACGTCGCGCACCGCCGGCAGAGTGCGGAGTTGGAAGACGACGTCGCGGTAGAGCTCGATGTCTGTCAGTTCGATGCGGTACGAGGCGGGGAGGATCGAAGGGTCGATCGACTCGACGAAGTCGGGGCGATCCGAGAACAGCGTCTGGAACTCGACGAATGCCTCCGCCTTGTCCACGTAGCGGATGGCTCGCACCTGCTCCCACTGTTCGACCTCCGACATCAGCGCCCGCTGGCCGGCCGGATCGAGCCCGCCCTGGTCGGGGTCGTTGAGAAAGGCGACCACGTGCGTGCCTTCCTGCCAGGCCAAGGTATTGATACGGAGCAGCTCGTTGAGCACGAGTGCGCCGAATGCCAGGGACAGCGAGATGAACACCGCCAGCACCGCTCCGGTCACGACCAGCGCATTGCGGCGGAGATTGACGAACGCCTCGCGGACGAGGAACGCGATGCGGCTCACTCGTCGGCCTCCTCGGCGGACTCCCGCGCCTCCACCACTGCCGCCAACTCCTCGTACTCCGCCTGGGCGTCGAGACCGTCGACCGCCACCGGAATCTCGGTGGTGGCCCGCATCGCCGACTCATAGCGACCCGACCGATCGTCGCGGAGGACGACACCGTGGTCGATGGCCACGACTCGCCGTTGCATGGCGTCGACGATGGCATGGTCGTGGGTGGCCATCACGATCGTGGTGCCCGTGCGGTTGATGCGATCCAACAGCTTCATGATCCCCACCGAGGTGGCCGGATCGAGGTTCCCGGTGGGCTCGTCCGCGAGGAGGATGGGCGGACGGTTGACGAACGCCCGCGCCACCGACACGCGCTGCTGCTCACCGCCGGAGAGCTGTTTCGGGTAGCGGTCGCCCTTGTCCGCCAACCCGACGAGATCGAGCACCTGCTCGACCTGCGGCCGGATCACCGACCGCGGCCGGCCCAGCACCTCGAGCGCGAAGGCGACGTTCTCCGACACCGTCTTGTTCGGGAGGAGCTTGAAGTCCTGGAACACGGTCCCGATGGACCGCCGGAGGAACGGGATCTTCCAGCGGGGCAGGGTGGTGATGTCCTTGCCCGCCACCCAGATGGTCCCCCTCGTCACCGGCTCCTGTCGCAGCATGAGCCTGATCAGCGTCGACTTCCCCGAGCCGGACGGGCCGACGAGGAAGACGAACTCGCCGCGTTGGATGTCGAGATCGACATCGCGAGCAGCGACCGTGCCACCCTCGTAGACCTTGGTGACGTTCTGCAGTCGAATCACGGGGTATTCCTTCGCGCGCCGAATACGCACGTATCGGATGGGGAAACCTGTCGTGGCAGGGTACCAGCGATGCCGCGATTTCCCGATCTTGGATCCCTGGCTCCGGCGGACAGTGCGCGAGTCTCGACCCAGTTTTCTCCCCCCAGGGGGGAGACAGCCTCGCCGCAGGCGAGGCAGAGGGGGGGAGCGCGCTCAGGTGTGGCGTTCGTATTGCGCCCGGCGCCAGCGGAGGTAACCCTCGACCAGGGCGTCGAGATCACCGTCGAGCACCGCGTCGACATTGCCCAATTCGACCTCGGACCTGAGGTCCTTGACCATCTGGTAGGGCTGCAGCACGTAGGAACGGATCTGGCGGCCCCAGCCGGCTTCCACGTTCTCCCCGCGGATCTCGTCCAGTTGGGCGGCCTGCTCTGCCTTGGCGCGCACGAGCAGCTTCGCCTTGAGCATGGTCATCGCCCGCTCGCGGTTCTGGAGTTGTGAGCGCTCGTTCTGACACGAGGCCACCAGCCCGGTGGGCAGGTGGGTGATGCGCACCGCCGAGTCGGTGGTGTTGACGTGCTGGCCGCCCGCCCCCTGCGACCGGTAGGTGTCGATGCGCAGCTCATCGGGATTGATCTCGACTTCGACCGCCTCGTCGCCCATGTCCGGCACCACGTCGACGCCGGCGAAGGCAGTGTGGCGTCGTGACTGGGAGTCGAAGGGGCTGATGCGCACCAGCCGGTGGGTGCCGCGCTCGCCTTCCAGGTTCCCGTAGGCGCGGTCGCCGCGCACGGTGATCGTCGCCG
>CAZCRP010000270.1:0-4363 GCA_964501055.1 uncultured Acidimicrobiaceae bacterium | reverse complement strand
GTTCGAGGTGCGGGTCGTGGTGGATCGCACGGTCGGCCGGCTCACAGGTGCCGCCGCGCATCAGGCGGCGACGCTGGAGGCGATTGGGATCCGGCCATCGACGGTCGTGCCGGCCGAGCCGGATGCCGTGGTCATCGACGGCGTGATCGGATATGGATTGACGGATGCCCCGGCAGGGCGGGCGGCCGAACTCATCGACTGGATCGCGGGATCCGGGACGACGGTGGTCTCGCTCGACATTCCCTCGGGAACCGACGCCTCGACCGGTGAGTCACCGGGGTCATCGGTGGCGGCCGACTACGCCGTCACCCTCGCTCTCCCGAAGTCGGGGCTGATCGATCTGGCGGCGGCCGGGTCCCTGCTACTCGCCGACATCGCGATCCCGCCCGCCCTGTGGCGCCGGCACTTCCGGCTGGAGACGGAGCGGCTGTTCGTCGAGTCGGACGTCGTCGACCTCACCGGAGCACGACTCGATCCACCGCCTCGAGTCGAGGGATCGTCGGATGTCTGACCATCGCCGACCGGCACGGCGGTGGACGGCGTTGCAACTGCTGTGACCGCACTTCTCTCGACCGCCTTCGCGGCAGGCATGGTGGCCACGGTCAACCCGTGTGGTTTCGCCATGCTGCCTGCCTACCTCGGCTTCTTCCTGGGCGAAGGCGCCGAGCGAAAGATCGAGCGAACGGGACTGGTCGCCCTCTCAGTCGCGTCGGGCTTCCTCGTCGTCTTCACGCTGTCAGGCGCCCTCATCGCGCTCGGACTGCGGGCAGTGGTAGGAGCGATCCCGTGGCTGGCCCTGGCCGTCGGGGCGGGTCTGATCGTGGTCGGAGTCGTCCAGCTCACGGGCAGACGTCTCCTCCCCAGCGTTCCCGGTGTCTCCCGGGCACGCAAGAGCGGGTCGGTCGGCGGGATGTTCGTGTTCGGTGTGTCCTACGCGATCGCGTCGCTTTCCTGCACCCTGCCCATCTTCCTCAGCCTGGTGGGCGGCATCGTGTCGGCGGACAGTCTCGGGGCTTCGGTGCTGGCGTTCGCCGCGTACGGCGGCGGGATGGCGACCGCAGTCACCGGGATCACGTTCCTGGTCGCGGGCGGGAATCGCACGCTCATCACGCGTCTGCGGCGCTTCTCCCGCCACCTCGACACCATCTCCGGGGTGGTGATGACCGCGGCGGGAGCGTTCATCGTCTGGTACTGGGCAACGGTGCTGTCCGGCGAGGGTATCGGGCTGGGGGGGACCGGGCTCGTCCGGTGGATCGACCGTACGTCGGCCACTGTCACCGGTTTCCTCGGGCGTCACGCCGGCATCGTGGCTGTCGCGGTCGTCGGGATCGCCCTTGCAGGGTGGCTCGCCTCGCGGGAAAGGACGGCGGACTCTGAGAGCGTCGCCTTCCCGACAGACAAGGAGACATCCGAGCGGTCGGGCGGTTGATCGCGTCGCACCGACTGAGGAGAAGCAGGTGACATTCGAGGTGATCCCGGCGCTCGTGGCCGGACTGGTCGGCACAGTGGTGATGTCCGCCATGATGAGGGCGGCGAACGCAGCGGGGATGACCCGCATGCCGCCCATGCCGCTCGTGGTGGGTTCGATGATGGCCGGCGATCCCGCTCGTGCTCGCCGTCTCGGGGCGATGATTCACTACCTCGTGATGGGGACGATCGTGTTCGGACTCGCCTACGCCGCCCTCTTCGTCTGGTTCGGCTCTGCCGCGGCGGTGACAGGTATCGCAGTCGGCGCCGTCCACGGCCTCGTGGTGGGAGCCATCGCCCTGCCGATGTTGCCGATGATGCACCCACGGATGAACGGGGCCGTCGACGGCTCCCCGGCTGACACCTCGAGCGGCGTGGTCGTGCTCAGCGCGCCTGGCTTCTTTGGTGCTCGCTGGGGCGGGATGACCCCGGTGGGTCTCGTGACGGGGCACGTGATCTACGGACTCGTCGCCGCACTCGTCTACGGAGCGCTGGCGTGACGGCTCAGCCTGCAGCAGCCTCTCCGCGAACCGGCCGACCGTCACCACCCGATCGTCGGTCCCGTCGCCCGCTTCGCCGATCAGCTGGTCGAGAACGGCTAGAGGGCTTCGTCGCGTGTTCCATGGATGACCTTTGTGCGTTGCTGCCGCCGACCGGTGACCGGATATCGAGCGATGTCATACATCACCTGCCACACGCCCGGCCGCAGCTCACGCACATGTCCGGCCATCAGCTAATCGGCTCCGCATAGAACGTGAGCTCGCCGTGACCCGTGAACAGCCTGTAGCGGACAGCGCCCATAACAAGGACCCGATCGACCTCCCCCTGCTCGTCGGCCTGGATGAGTTCAGTAGCAATCTCACCCCTGGCGGCAGGCGGGAGGTCCGGGTCGGCGGCCATGATCGCTTGCGCGATCGCCTGGAGCATCGCCAACTCGCTCCCCTCCCCAGCCAAACGCACGTGCTGCACGACGTCGATACGCGCCACCTCGCCGGACGGCGCCACAGTCAACTCGAGGTTCAGTCGGTCCCCGACCCCCCAGGCTCTCACTCTCAGCCCACCCTCGCGGATGGTCCCGCTGGCACTGTCTCCCGCGGCGATGAGCCCGGATCCGAGTGCGGTCGCCGCGGCGTTCCACCGTCCGACAACTTGGTCGACGGAGGCACCGAACGTCGGCACAGCCGGAACTGTCGTTGTCGTGGTAGGTGCGACGGTGGTTGTGGTAGTGGTCGGTGCCACGGTCGTTGCCGTTGGCTCGACGCTGCCGGCCCCGGCCGAGCAAGCGGTGCCGAGTGTCAGGAGGGCGACAGGCAAGACTGCGCGGGCCCTCACAGCATCCACAAGGCGGGAACCAGCAGCCACGGTCACAGCTTCAACACGACAGCCAACCCAAGCGGCACACCCGCACCGGGACGGTCACCTGCCAGATAGGTGGCTCCCAGGAGCGCCGCGACCAGGAAGCCCGTCTGCCCAGACTGGAGCACCTCGGAGAACGGCCACACCACCATCGCGGCCGGAACCAGCGCCGCGGTCTGCCAGAACGGCCGTCCAACCAGACGTGCCATCACCGCCGCCAAGCCGAACGCGGACGCAACGACGGCGATGCGACCTGCCAGGTACGTCCACTCTCCTGGCAGGAACTCGACGGGAGCGATGAGCAGCAGGGCTCCCGGAGTCCGCGGGTGAACGAAGTCCAGTCCATCCCATCTGAGGCCGCGGTCGGCGGCCAGATCACGGAGCGGGCGGGAAGGGTCGCCGCCCTCCAGGACCTCGTTGGCAACGATCCAATCGAATGCGAAGTCGTACGGCCTGCCCGACAGCGCCACGACGGCCACCAGCGTCGCCGCGACCGAGACGACCACCACCAAGCGACGATCGATCCGGCCGCCCATCGTCCCACGGTACGCATCGACTGCATCCGAGGGAATGGGCCAGGAGGGAAAGAAGTGCCCATGGCGCACTCTTCGTTGCACGCCCGTTGGACGGCACTGGTCTGATCGAACGACTGTTCGGTGACCGGTTCGGGAATCCCCAACTCATGGGGGTTTCTGAGGGTGGTCAGGGGCGGGGTCGAACCGCCGACCTCCGGTTTTTCAGACCGGCGCTCTGCCAGCTGAGCTACCTGACCGTGGATGAGAATTGTTGCGGGGACGACGGGATTTGAACCCGCGACCTCCGGCTTGACAGGCCGGCGTGAACTCCAGGCTTCACCACGCCCCCGGGTCTGTGGAGCTTCCGAGAGGCGACGCCCTCGAACGCCTCGGCAGTATATGAGCAGGACCGACGCCCGGCCAACCCGGCAAGGGGTTGTGTGGGGTCCGGCGCTGTCGGCCGAAGCTCGTAAGTCGGCTGGGCCCTCCTGGATCAACGCACCTCGATCGACCGCGCCCCTCACCGACCGTTCCGAGGGCAGGCACCGGGCCCGTTCACCCACACACGTGACGAGCTCCGTTTCCCCTCAACCCGCCGCGCCCTCGTGCCGATCCCTCGGAGATGGTGCAATCAACGCGCGCTGCGGACCATCGCCCGAGTTCCATGTGGACAGTGGGGATCGTGGCTGCGTTGGTCCTCGCACTGGCTTGCCTGACAGCAGCTTTCCTCTACCAACGAGCTGCTTCAGCCCCTGTCGGAGAGGGTCAGCTCTTCAAGACCGAGGCGATGGGAGCCTCCGCGCGTTTCGCCGCCCTCACCGCGGACGGCGCCGACCCCGACCTCGCAGTCCGAACCCTGCGAAACGGCCTCGACGTCGAGGCGGTCGGTGTCATCGACTCCTCCCTGCGCGTCATCTACTCGACCTCCCCTGAACAGGTCGGTGCCGAGGTCGGACCGTTCCTCGGCGGTGCGCTCGCCGCCGGGCGATTCGCCGCCCAGGCAGCCGAACTCACCCATCCGCTGT
>CAZCRP010000269.1:0-4370 GCA_964501055.1 uncultured Acidimicrobiaceae bacterium | reverse complement strand
CCGCGCCGCCGTGTTGGCGGTGTCCCCGAGCACGGTGACGACGGACATGCGATTGGCGGTCCCCACCGCACCGGCATAGACCACACCGGAGTGGACACCGATCCCGACGGGCAGCCACGGGTCCTCCGCCCGGCCGTGTCCGGTGTCGTGGAGGATGCGCCGGGCGGCGGTGAGCGCACGACGCGTGTGGTCAACTCCGGCGATCCCCGGCGCGAAGATCCCCGCCACCTCGTCTCCGATCAGCTTCTCGATGAGGGCGTCTCCGGCGATCAGCGCCTCGATCCCCACCCGATAGAACCGTCCGATGAGGTGATGGAACTCCGACAAGCCCACGCGCTCGGCGAGCGCGGTCGAGCCGCGCACGTCGGCAAACATCAGGGTCACGTCGACCTCGATGCCCACTTCGTGTTCGATGACGATGCGCTCGCAACGATCGCACAGACTGGGGTTCAGGCTCGACCGACCGGCGCCAAATCCGAACAGGGCGACCAGCGCGCCACTGGCGCCGGTGAAGGGTGCGTTGCAGACCCGGCACCGATGACGGCCGGGCAGACGTCGGAACACGTCACGAACGAGCAGCACCTTGCGGTCGAGATCGCTGGTGTCGCCCGTCAGGTAGGCGTGCCACAGTCGGTGCGCCCAGGCGTGATCCTCCGCGAGTTCCTCATCCGACCCGTTGCTGTGCTCGATGCCTGCATCGTATCGGCGCTCTCCGGCGCACCTGACGACGGGGCCCGCCCCGGGCGTTTTGGTCTGCGCCGCGCGTCAGAAATGACGCGCGGCCCCGCTAAGAAGCGGTCAGGGGGCGGGCCAGCAGCGGGGGCAGGGGGTCTGGCCGTCCCGTTCGGCTCGAACGCGCATGGCCGTCACGCCACGCATGCGCGTCGGGGTGCAGGCCGGACGCTGGGTGTCGGCCTCCGACGAGCGGTGATAGTGGGGCTCGCCCATGTAGACGAGGACGAGGCGGTCTTGCGGTCCGGGCATCCCGGCCATCCTCGCGTCGCCGCCGGAGTCGGGCGAACTCATTGCGGCCGGCGGCCGACCAACAGCGCCTCGCGCAGAGCCGGTGGGAGCGAGTCGGTCAACTGGCGGTCGGGCCCGGCCGCCAGCGCCTCGATCACCGTCGTGAAGAAGAGCCGCGCCGCCACCGCCAGCACCACGTCGAGGATGTCGCGGTCGCTGAGGCCGAAGCCTCGCAGGTGATCCACCTCCTCGGCGGTGACGGACGGGGCGTCGGTAGCGACCTTCACCGCGAAGTCCATGAGCGCCACGTCGATGTCATCCAGTCCCGCCGCGTGATGATCGGCCGCGATCGACGCGACCTGCTCGGGCTCATACCACTGCCTGGCGAGCCGGGCACCGTGGGCGGTGGCGCAAGAGCTGGAGCGCACCGTGCGGGCGGCAGCCAGCGTCACCAACTCGTAGCGGCGCGGATCCATCGGCGACTGCACGGTGCCGATCAGCTGCCGCCACGCCGTGTATGCGTCGGGATGGAGCGAGAAGAGTTGGGTGAACCCGGGGAGGAACCCCCACGACCGCTCGTCCTGGGCGTACATGTCGGCCACCGCCCCTGTCGCGTCGGCGGCCGGTACCGGTTCGATGAGCACTGCTGCCTCCTGCTGCGTGAGGCGAGCGTACGCGGCGCCGGACCGCATCGCCAGGGTGGGTTTGCGTTCGGCGGCGCTGAGCCGGATCATGGGCCTCCGACTCCTTCCATCAGGTACCGAACGATGAGCGACTGGACACCGCAGAGCTGGCGCGACAAGCCCGCCCGCCAACAGCCCGACTGGCAAGATCCCGAGGGGCTGGGCGTCACGTTGAAGACGCTGTCGACGATGCCGCCGCTGGTCTTCGCGGGGGAGGCGCGCGACCTGCAGGCATCCCTGGCCGAGGTGGCAGCCGGCGAGGCATTCCTCCTGCAGGCCGGTGACTGCGCGGAGTCCTTCGACTCGATGGGCGCCGACGACATCCGTGAGAAGTTGCGGGTCATCCTGCAGATGGCGGTCGTGTTGACCTACGCCGGCGGCGTTCCGACGGTCAAGGTCGGACGGATCGCCGGGCAGTTCGCCAAGCCCCGCTCATCCGACGTCGAGATGCAGGGTGACATCGCGCTGCCGTCGTTCCGCGGCCATATCGTCAACGACATAGGGTTCGATGCCGAGTCACGGATCGCCCGCCACGAGCGTCTCCTCGACGCCTACAACCGCTCCGCCTCCACGCTCAACCTCCTGCGGGCCTTCACCAAGGGTGGATTCGCAGATCTGAGTCGGGTCCACGCCTGGACCCAGGAGTTCGTCGCCGACTCTCCGGTGGGGCGCCGTTACGCCCAGGTGGCGGACGGGATCGACGCCGCCCTTCGCTTCATGCGGGCGTGCGGGATCGACACCCGCGAAGACGCCCGTCTCCACGAGGTCGACTTCTACACCAGCCACGAGGCGCTGCTGCTCGGGTACGAGGAGGCCCTCACCCGGCGCGACTCGCTCACCGGCGACTGGTACGACTGCTCGGCCCACATGGTGTGGATCGGCGAGCGGACCCGTCAGCTCGACGGTGCCCACGTGGAGTTCTTCCGCGGGATCAAGAACCCCATTGGCTGCAAGTTGGGACCATCCGCATCGCCCGCCGAGGTGCTGGCCCTCTGTGAGACGCTGAACCCGGAGCGGTTGCCGGGACGACTCACGCTGATCACCCGGATGGGGGCGGAGCGGGTCGCCGACGTGCTGCCGCCACTGCTGGAGGCGGTGCAGCGCGCCGAGCACCCGGTGGTGTGGGCGTGCGATCCGATGCACGGGAACACCTTCACCTCCAACGGCGGCCGCAAGACCCGCCATCTCGACGACGTGATGACCGAGATCGACGGCTTCTTCAAGGCCCATCGGGCGGCCGGCACGTGGCCGGGTGGCATCCATATCGAGCTGACGGGGGATGACGTCACCGAATGCCTCGGCGGCGGCCACGAGGTCGGCGACGGGGACCTCGACTTCCGCTACGAGACCATGTGCGACCCGCGACTCAACGGCCGCCAGTCGCTCGATCTGGCGTTCCGGGTGGCGGAGCTCCTCAAGCAGCGCTGACCGCGGACAGGCGGGGCGAAGCGGTCAACCCAGGCCGCCGAAGTAGCGGGTCTTGGTTTCGACGTACTCGAGGATCCCCTCCGAGCCCGCCTCGCGGCCGAGCCCGGACTGCTTCATCCCCCCGAACGGCGCCTCCGGGGTGCTCGGGAACCAGTCGTTGATGCCGATCATCCCGAACTCCAACTCCTCCGAGACCTTGAACGCCGTCGCCAGGTCGCGGGTGAAGACGTACGCCGACAGGCCGTAGTCGGTGGCGTTGGCGCGGGCGATGGCGGCATCGACATCGTCGAAGGGGATCACCGGCATCACCGGTCCGAAGATCTCCTCGGTGTGCACTGGCGCCTCCGGTGTGACATCGGTGATCACCGTCGGCTGATAGAAGTATCCGGGCCCGTCCCGGCGGGCACCACCGGTGAGCACCTTCGCTCCCTGGTCGACGCTGGCAGAAACCAGGCTCTCCACCCGATCCCGCTGGCGGGCGTTGATCAGAGGCCCGACAGTGGTGTCGGCGTCGAGGCCGTTGCCGAGCACCTGGCGGTCGGCGATGCTGACGGCCACGTCCGTGAACTGATCGACGATCGCCGCGTGGACATAGAACCGTTGCGGGGCGATGCACACCTGGCCGTTATTGCGCACCTTGGTCACCATGCCCGTCTTGGCGATCGCCGCGATGTCACCGGCGTCGGGGAAGACCAGCACCGGTGCGTTCCCGCCCAACTCCAGCGACAGCCGGGTGACGGTGCGGGAGGCGCCGTCCATCAGCAGCCGCCCCACCCGCGCCGACCCCGTGAACTGGATCTTCTTCACCCGCTTGTCGTCGAGCATCACCTGCCCCATCGACTCGGGGTCGCCGTTGATCACGTTGAGCACTCCCGGCGGCAGGCCCGCTTCGAGGAAGGCGTGGCCGATGAGCATTGCCGAACGCGGCGTGTACTCCGACGGACGCGACACGACCGTGCACCCGACGGCGAGCGCCGAGGAGATGGCGCGCATCTGGTTGTAGACGGGGAAATTCCAGGCAGTAATGACGCCGACCACTCCTATGGGCTGATAGGTGACGTCGATCCTGCGATTCGCCACCCGCGACGGAATCCAGCGACCGTTGAGTCGTTGCGCCTCGCCCGCCGCCCATCGCAGCTGGTTGGGAGCGCCCGCCCACTCGGCGCGGGACTGGGCGAGCGGCTTGCCCGATTCCTCGGTCGTCACTCTGGCCAGCTCGTCGAGATGGGACTCGATGTGGGCGGCGGCGTGTTCGAGCACCGTGCCCCGTTGGTAGGCGGTGAGATGGGCCCACTC
>CAZCRP010000268.1:0-4379 GCA_964501055.1 uncultured Acidimicrobiaceae bacterium | reverse complement strand
CGCTGGCAGGCGACGGTGGGGGCGCGAGCGGGAGGGTTGCGGTGCGTGCCCGCCCGATCGCCTCCCGGCGGGCATCCCCGGCCTCACCGAGCAGGCGGTCTGCCTTCTCCCTGGCCTCGCGCAGGAGCGCTTCGGCCTCTGACCGGGTGGCGGCCGCCTCGGCCTCGGCCTTGGCACGCAGCGCGTTCGCATCTGCCACGATCCCCTCGACTCGACGCTGGCCGTCACGGACGATCGATTGGGACTCGTCGCGTGCCTTCGCGACCAGGGACTGCGCGGTGCGGACGAGTTCCTCGGCGAGGCGCTTGGCCTCCGCCGGGTCCTGGGTCACCGCCGTCTCCGACCTCGGCGGTCGTTGCCGGCCGACCGGAAAGCGGTGGTGCTGAGTTGCTCGGTGAGGGGTGTGTATGTCGCGATCCGGCCTGCACCATCACCGCCCCGTGTTCGCGGTTCGCCCAGCGGGGGGCCTTCGATCAGCTCGGAGTCGTCCGTGACGTCGACTGCGAGAACCTCCGCGACGTGTCGACCGTCGGCGCCGAGTGCTGAGCCGTCTGTGGGCGGCTGGTGACCATTCGCCGACTGTTGCAGCTGGGCCCGGAGGTGGGCGACCTCGTCGAGCAGCTCACGCTCCCGCTCGTGCAGCACCTGCATTGCGAGAACGTCGGCGACGTGTCGACCGTCGGTGGTGGTCGCTGAGTCGTCCGCAGGCGTCCGGTGACCATTCGCCGGCTGTTGCAGCTGGGCCCGGAGGTGGGCGACCTCGTCGAGCAGCTCACGCTCCCGTTCGTGCAGCACCTGCACTTCGATGCGGTGCACGCTCTCCAGATCGCTGATCCGCTCGGCGGTGGCGTCGGCCTCGGCCTCTTGGCGCGAGGCGGCGAGGATCGCGGCGGCCTGAGACTCGGCCGCCGTGCGGGCGTCGTCGAGAATGCGCTCGGCCGTCTCCTTGGCCTCCTCCAGGATCGACTCGGCATCGGCGCGGGCGGTAGCGAGCGCGGCCGTGGCCGCCGCGCCTTCTTCGTCGATGGCGTCGAGGCGTGCTTGCAACTCGGCTTCGTGCCGGGTGAGTGCCTGGGCCTGCAGGTCGAGTTCGGCGCGTTCCGCGTCGATGGCCGCCTGCCGGGCCTCCAACTCCTCACCACGTCGGGCGAGGGCGGCCTCCGCCTCGGCGAGCAGCGCGGCGGCAGACCCGTGCGCGTCCTCCACGATGCGGGACGCTTCCTCGTCGGCCGCGGCGAGAATGGCCAGGCGTTCGAACTCGAGGGACGCCTGCATCTCCTCGAGACGGGCCGCTTCGCGGCTGGTATCGACGGACGCGATCTCGACCAGGATGGTGGGAGCGGGATCCGGCACGTAGGGAGTGGTCTTCCCGCCGAGCCCGACGGGGACGACGACGGTGGTGAGAGGATGGTCAGCGCTGGTCATTTTCTCGTGTGTCTCTTGATGAGGGCAACGCTCGTGACATCGGCAGGTGTGCAGCCAAACCTGAGGAATAGTCCCTCTGACCCAGCGCGAATCTGCCGGGCACGGACGGCCTAGGGTCTGGCCCCGTGCTCATCGATCACGACGTGCTGTGGGTGGCGGCCACGAACTGCTGGGTCCTCGCTCGGGGGCCGGGTGAGCCGGCCATCCTGATCGATGCTCCTCCCGAGCCCGCCAGGATCGGCGCGCTGGTGGCTCGTCACGATCTCGTGCCCGTCGCCCTGCTCCTGACCCACGGTCATGTCGACCATGCGGCAGGAGCCGGCGACGTCGAGCGCGACCACGGCATCGCCACCTGGGTCCACCCCGACGACGACTTCCTGACCCTTCACCCCGAGGAGCAACTCCGATCGCTGTTCGGGCTGCATCCACCGGGCCGCTACTCGGTGCCGACCTCCCGTCATCCCCTCGCCGATGACCAACTCCTGACACTGGCCGGCTTCGACCTCAGGGTGCGGCACACGCCGGGCCACACTCCGGGGCATGTGTGCTTCGAGGTGATCGACGAGGGGGTCCTGTTCTCCGGCGATCAGCTATTCGCCGGTTCGATCGGGCGAACGGATCTCCCTGGCGGGTCGTTCGACCAGCTGATGATGTCGATGCGCGACCGGGTGCTCGTTCTCGACGACGACGTGCGGGTGCTGCCGGGACACGGTCCCGAGACGACGGTGGGGAGGGAGCGAACCACCAATCCCTTCCTTCGGCACCTCTGAAGGGCCTCCGGGCGGTGCCCGGTTAGCCTCCGCCCGGTTGCAGCTCCACCGACCTTCCCGATGATCACCCCTCGAACCCCCTCCGGAGTCCTCGAACTGCTCCCCGCCGACCAGGCGACATTGCGACGGATGCTCGACGTCATACGTTCGACCTACGAGCGGTTCGGGTTCGTCGAGATCGAGACCCCGGTGTTCGAGCGGACCGACGTGCTCTTGACGAAGACCGGGGGCGAGACCGAGCGACAGGTCTACTTCGTCCAATCGACCGGCTCGGTCGGCGCCGACGTCGTACCGGACCTGGCGCTGCGCTTCGACTTGACGGTGCCGCTGGCTCGCTACGTCGCCGAGCACGAGCACCAACTGACCTTCCCGTTCAAGCGGTACCAGATCCAGCGGGTCTACCGGGGGGAGCGGCCACAGCGCGGGCGGTTCCGCGAGTTCTACCAATGCGACATCGATGTCATCGGTCGGGAATCGCTCAGCGTGCGACACGATGCCGAGATCCCGGCGGTGATCCATCAGGTGTTTCGAGACCTGGGTATCGGCCGTTTCACGATCAGAATCAGTCACCGGGTGCTGATGGAGGGGTTGCTTGCCCAACTCGGGATCGGAGCGCCCGACCTGCGGGCCGGCGTGCTGCGCGAGATCGACAAGCTCGACAAGCAGCCGGCCGAGTCGGTGCGGGAGTCGCTGCGGAGCTTGGGCATCGCCCAGGCGGAGGTCGACGCCCTCCTGGCCGTCGTGGGGACGCGCCTGACGGGCTCCGGCCCCGCGCTCGCCCACCTCGAGGCATTCGAGGCCCCGGACGCTCGCACCCGTCGCGGAGTGGAGGATCTGCGGATCGTGTTCGAAACCCTGGCCGAGCTCGGGGTTCCCGATGACGCCTACGCGCTCGATCTGGGCGTGGCGCGCGGCTTGGACTACTACACGGGCACGGTGTACGAGACCACCCTCGACGATCATCCTGAGATCGGCTCGGTGTGCTCCGGTGGGCGCTATGACGACCTGGCGAGCCTCTACACCAACACCCGCCTGCCGGGTGTCGGCATCTCGATCGGGCTCACCCGGCTGTTCTGGCAGCTGCGCGAGGCGGGGCTGGTGGGGGCGGGTTCGACCTCGGTCGAGGCGTACGTCACCATCATGGACGGGGCGGGTGTCGGTGATGCATTGCAGTTGGCGACTGAGCTGCGCAGTGCGGGGATCAACACCGACGTGGCCGCCGAGCCTGCCCGGCTGGGAAAGCAGTTGAAGCACGCCGATCGGATCGGTGCGCGTTTCGCCCTCATCCTCGGTGAAGAGGAGAGGACCGCGGGAACCGTCACGCTCAAGGATCTGCGCACCGGGGATCAGCTCTCGGCACCGGTGGCCGAGGTGGTGGCGGCCATCCTCGGACGACGAGACTCGGGAGTGACATGAGCGAATTCCGAACGGCCCACGCCGGGACCATCGACGAGAGCAGGGTGGGCGACACCGTGATGCTCGCCGGCTGGGTGCAGCGGCGACGCGATCACGGCGGGGTGGCCTTCCTCGACCTGCGGGACGCGTCCGGGGTGGTGCAGGTCGTGGCCGATCCCCAGGTGCTGCCGGCGTTGCACGAGTTGCGCATGGAGTACTGCATCTCCGTCACCGGCGAGGTGAGACGGCGCCCCGAGGGGACCCGCAACGACGACCTCCCCACCGGGGCGGTCGAGGTGGGGGCGGAGAGCCTCGCGGTGCTCAGCCCGGCTGAACCGCTGCCCTTCATGCTCGACGACCGAGTCGACGTCGACGAGCGGGTGCGGCTGGAATATCGCTACCTCGACCTGCGTCGCCCATCCATGGCCGCGAACCTCCGGGCGCGCTCGCGCGCATCCTCCGCCATCCGTCAGACCTTGGAGAGCAAGGGTTTTCTCGAGGTGGAAACCCCGACCCTCATCCGCTCCACGCCGGAGGGAGCGCGTGACGTCCTGGTCCCGAGCCGGCTGCGCCGGGGGAGCTTCTACGCGCTTCCCCAGTCGCCCCAACTGTTCAAGCAGCTGCTGATGATCGGCGGGGTGGAGCGCTATTACCAGATTGCCCGCTGTTATCGGGACGAGGACTTTCGCGCCGATCGACAGCTCGAGTTCACCCAATTGGACCTGGAGGGGGCGTTCTGGGGGCAGGAGGAAGTGCTGGCGACGGTGGAGGACACGCTCGCGGCCGCGG
>CAZCRP010000267.1:0-4390 GCA_964501055.1 uncultured Acidimicrobiaceae bacterium | reverse complement strand
CGGCGGTTGGCCGCGGCCCGCCAGGAGGTGGACAGCACCGCTGGCCGCTTGGAGCGCGCGGAGAAGGCCGGGGCTGCCGCGGTCATGGCGCTCGACCTCGCACGCGACACTCTCGCCGGACTCGAACCCCCTGTGCCCGGTCGGACCGATCCCGGCGAGGACTGGGCGGTGCTCGTCGAGTGGTCCCGCGCCCGCCGTGCGGACTTCGAGGAGCGGCGAGTCGCATTGGAGGCCGAGGTGTTCCGGTTGCAGGGCCGGGCGGAGGAGATCAGGAGCTCGTTGGCCGCGGCCGCTGCCGGGGCAGGCCTGGCGGCTCCGGGCGACGACCTACGGGTGGCGGTGGCGAGCGCGATCGCCGCGGCCGAGACGACGCTGACCAGGATGCGTTCGGATCTGGAGAAGAAACAGACGCTGCAGGAGAGAAGGAGATCGATCGACACGGAACGGATCCGGTACGACGAGACGGCGAAACTCCTCCGCTCCAACAGGTTCCAGCAATGGCTGCTGGAGGAAGCCCTGGTCGGCCTGGTCGAGTTCGCCAACGCCGAGCTCGCCAAGCTGGCGGGGGGCGCGTACTCGCTGGCGGTCGACGGCGGCGAGTTCGAGGTGATCGATCACCGCAACGCGGAAGCCCGGCGCTCGGTGAAGACGCTGTCGGGGGGCGAGACGTTCCTGGTGTCGCTGGCGCTGGCGCTTGCGCTCGCCGAGCGGGTCGTTGCCACCTCGGCCATCGGGACCGCGCGCATCGAGTCGATGTTCCTCGACGAGGGGTTCGGCACACTCGACGCCGAGACGCTCGACACGGTGGCATCCGTCGTCCAGGAACTCGGCTCGCGGGACCGGATGGTCGGCATCGTCACCCATGTCCGCGAGTTGGCCGACCAGATCCCCACGAGATACGAGGTCAGGAAGCTTCCCGACGGCGCGACCGTGACGAGGGTGGACGGATGAGGTTCTCCGTGGAGACGTGGGCGCCGGAGTACGGGGCACCGGTCGATCCAGAGATGGAGGAGTCGACGGTCACCGTCGACGTCGCGGTGGAACTCGCTCCCGACTCGTGGCGGCCGCTCGAAGTCGTGTCCCCGCCTGTTCCCGAGGTGGTGTTCGTCGACGGTGTGCGGCGCATCGACGCCAATGTGTGGATCGACGACGGCGACGAGCCTCCCACCTACGGCGTGTGCGCCACCTATGCCGCCGGGGCGGTGCGCTGCAACGGCCGTGCCGACATCGTGGCGGCTGAGGTCGACCGCAGCCTGTTCACTTCCGCCCGCACCGCGGAGGCGATCGCGACCCGACACGGCGACTACGGGGTCATTCCCACTGTCGGGTCGGCGCCGGAGGACCTGTGGCTGGGAATCCAGAAGCGGATGGGGATTCTCGAGGGGCGGGTGTCGGCCGGGCTCGGCGAGTCGGGATTGATCGTCGTCGACGGACCTCTGTCGCACCACCAGCAGGTGGAGGGCGCGGTGGGTTACGTCAAGAGCCAGCACGTTCATCACTTGCCGCCGGCAGTGAGGGGGATCTTGCGCCAGATCCCGGTCGGCCGGCGCACGCCGCTCTTCCTGGTCGGCGGCAACCGCCAGGTCTTCTCGTGGTATCTGCGCCTCGCCGCCCTCGGGGGCACGATGTCGGGTGTGGTCCGGTGTGAGATCGCCGCCGTCGGCACCGCCGCGGCGGCGACGGGGGTCGCCGACCGGGTGACGGCGACGCTGCCGCGGTTCTCGTCCCAAGAGCACAAGGATCCCCGCGCCCCGCAGAATCTCTATCCGATCGGCGGCTTGGAGCGCGAGTTGCGCCGCCGTCTCGGCGACCAACTCCTGCTGTACCGCGCCCTCCGCCGCGCCGCCACCTGACCGGGGAGTGTCCCGAACCCAGGGTTCAGGAGTACCGCCGCGGTAGCTGGGAGCCCACGGTTCACCGCGTTCGCGCCCTTCGCGACGAACCGTGGGCGGTGGGATACCGTGGCGGTAGCTGGGAACCCTGGGTACGCCGCGCCCCCTCAGGCCTCGCGACGGGAGGCGAGGGCGGCGCCGCCGATGATCAGGATCACGCCGAACAGTGCGACGAGCGTCACACGATCACTGCGGAATGTGACGCCGAGGACGAGTGCGACCACCGGGATCAAGTACGTGATGAACGAGGCGCGCGGCCCACCGACCCGGCCGACCAGGGTGGCCATCAGCACGAAGGCCAGGCCGGTTCCGACGATTCCCAGCACCATGGTGGCCGCCGCCGCGGACACGGCGAAGCCGGAACCGACGAGCCCGTAGAGTCCGAAGGGAGCGGTCCACACCGTGCCCAATGCCAGCATCCGCGCCATCACCGGCACCGACCCGTACTTCTGCTGGATCGGTCCGGCGACATTCGTTGCGAGTCCGTAACAGAGGCACGCGACGAGCACCATCGCCACCCCCACGAACGCACTGTCACCGTCCGCCCCGGACGCGAGGCTCACGAGGACGATCCCCACGAACCCGATCACCAGCCCCAGCCGTTGCGGTCCCCGGCTGGGACGGGAGAAGAAGACGCCACCGATGATCGCCGTGAAGATCGGCACCGCTCCGTTGAGCATCCCGGTCACGGCCGAGTTGATGTACTGCTGCGCCAGCGGAAACAGCGTGAAGGGCAGGCCGACCCAGACGATCGAGAGCAGCAGCACCCGCCGCCGATCGTCGCGATCGAAGCGCGCGCGGGCCGTCGGGAGCACCGTCAGTGCCATGGCTCCGAGACCGACTCTCACCCACGTGATCAGCCCAGGATGAAAGGCCTCGAGCGCGATGTCGATGAACAGGTAAGACGACCCCCAGATCATCGCCATGGCCAGGAACAGGCCCCAGTCCTGCGGCTCGAACGCCTCCCGGTCGCTGCGGGCGGCGGTGGCGGGAAGACTCACTGGGTCATCTCGATGACGTGACCGGGGACCTCGAGACCGGCGAGGTTGGCGGAGTCGGGGATCGGCCGGTCGAAGCCGCCGCGACTCGGCAGCACGCCCGCCCAGATCGGGAGGTCGTAATCCTCGGCTTCATCGACGGGACCGCCCCGACGTACTTTCACGGAGGCCTCCTCGATGGGAATGGACACAATGGCGGTGCCTCTCACCTCCTTGTCCGTTGTCGGACGCAGGTGCGGTCGCCGGTGGGGGACGATCTTGTCGACGTACGCATCAAGGATGCGGCGGCGTTGATCGACGTCTGTGACGGGCTCGGTCTCGCCGAAGACGACCACGGAGCGGTAGTTGGCGGAGTGGTGGAAGGCCGAACGCGCCAAGACAAGTCCGTCCACGAGCGTCACGGTGACACAGATCGGCACGCCCGGCTTGGTCTTCCGCATGAGGCGTGTGGCGGGCGAGCCGTGCAGATACAGCCGTTCTCCGATCCTGGCGTGGAGCATCGGGATGACAACCGGCAACCCGTGGTCGACGAGGCCGACGTGGCACACGATCGCCTCGTCGAGGATCGCGTAGGCGACATCACGGTCGAACGAGCCGCGGGCCGCATACCGGACGGCGGTGCGGGGAGTCTGTGCAAGAGATGGACGTGGCATGAACTGGGCGATAAGCTGTATTGGTACAATAGTGACGCTGTACCAGAACAAAGATAGCATGCTCGGCGTGGCCTCGGCCACCGAGCTGGCGGAGCGGATCGAAGCCGACGTCGCCGCGGGGCGCCTACCGGCAGGAGGACGTCTGCCTCCGGTGCGCGAGATGGCAGCCGCCGTATCACTTTCGCCCAACACCGTCGCCAGCGCCTACCGGCGGCTGGCCGACCGGGCGGTGGTCGTGAGCCGCGGGAGGGCAGGGACGTTCGTCCTCGACCGGCCCCCGCTCGCGCCGCTGGGCGCGCTTCCGGTGCCGCCCGGCACGGTGGACCTCGCCTCGGGAGATCCTGACGTCCGCCTGCTGCCTGATCTCGGGCCGCACTTCCCGCCTCCGGGCCCGTCCACGCTCTACAACGGGCCCACGATCCTTCCCGCGCTGGCCGATGCCGCGACAGCCTGGATGGCCGATCAAGGCGTCGACGTCGATCGGCTCGCGGTGACCTCGGGTGCGCTCGACGCCATAGAACGGGTGCTCATGGCCCATCTCCGTCCGGGCGACGCCGTGGCCATCGAACGACCGGGATGGTCGGCGGTGACCGACCTCGTCCGGGGGCTGGGGATGCGATCAGTGGCGGTCGACATCGACGATCGCGGGATGCTCCCCGATCGTCTTTCCGCCGTCCTTCCCTCGGTTGAAGCCGTGGTCGTGACTCCCAGAGCGCAGAACCCGACCGGCGCCGCGCTCGACGCCGAGCGACGTGACGCACTGCACGCCGTGTTGAACCCGCGCCACGAGATCCTGGTGATCGAAGACGATCACGCCGGACCCGTGTCAGGGTTGCCGCTCCATCCG
>CAZCRP010000266.1:0-4401 GCA_964501055.1 uncultured Acidimicrobiaceae bacterium | reverse complement strand
GCGGCGGCTCCGACGATCATGGAAGCCGCGAGGAGGGCGGGGGCGAGTGGCGGGTGACCGAATCCGCGCGGCGGCCACACCGCGTTGTCGAGCCGCAGATAGAAGTATCCGAGCAGCAGGCTCGTGAAGGCGATCGCCAGGAACAAGATGACCAGACCCATCCCCCAGCGGGCGAGCGTCAGGCTCCCCCCCACGTGTACGGGGATCCCGTGCCGGCGTTCGAACTCCAACTCTTCGTCCTCGGTGACCGACACCCGCTCCGGCCGGTTCCATGCGATCACACCGCCCACGACGATCGCCGCACCCAGGAACGCCGCCGGGCGCAGCTTCAACAACTCCGCCGCGAAGATGCTCACGACTCCGAGCGCCGTCACGAGCGGCCAGATCGACGGCCCTGCCACTCGAAACACCTCCTGCGGCTGGGCGTCCGAGGTTCCCGTGATCAGCGCAGCACGCCAGCGCAGCGGCCACTGGCTGAGCGCCCGCACCAAGCGTTCGTCGTCGGCGTCGCCGGCATGGAGATCGGCCTGATCCCACAGCGGGTGCCGACTGCGTATCACCGGAGGCACAGAGAAGCTGTGCTGGAGCGGGGGTGAGGAAAGGGCCCACTCCAGACTGTCTCCCCCCCACGGGTTGTACCCGGTCGGCTCCCCGCGGAAGTGACTGCGGACCAGGTTGACGACGAACACACCCATTCCCGCCACGATGACGAACACACCGCCCGTCGAGATCAGGTTGTAGGTCTCCCACCCCAGGCCCTCCGGATAGGTGTAGATGCGCCGGGTCATCCCCATCAGGCCGACGATGTGCATCGGGAAGAACGTGACGTTGACACCGACGAAGACCAACCAGAAGTGCCACTTGCCGAGCTGGTCGTCGAGCAGCCGGCCGGTGTACTTGGGCAGCCAGTAGTAGATGGCGGCGAAGAGCGGGAACCCGACCCCTCCGACCAGCACGTAGTGGAGGTGGGCCACCACGAAATAGGAGTCATGGGCCTGCAGATCGAAGGGGACGGCCGCCACCATGACACCCGTGATCCCCCCGATCACGAACAGCACCATGAACCCCACCACGAACAGGAATGGCGTGTTCCAGCGCGGCCGGCCCTCCCAGATCGTCGCCAGCCAGGCGAAGACCTGCACCCCGGCGGGAATCGCGATCACCATGCTGGCGGCGGCGAAGAACCCGAGGATGATGGGCGCCAATCCGACCGCGAACATGTGGTGGGCCCACAAGCCGAACGACAGGAACCCCACGGCGACCATCGCGCCCACGATCCACGAGTACCCGACGATCCGGCGGCGCACCATGACAGGAAGGATCATCGACACGATCCCGGTGGCGGGAAGGAACTGGATGTAGACCTCGGGGTGGCCGAAGATCCAGAACAGGTGCTGCCAGAGGAGGGAACTGCCGCCGGCGGAGGGGTTGAAGAACTGGGTACCGAACCCACGGTCGAGTTCCAGCATCAGGCTGCCGATGATCAGCGGCGTGAAGGCGAAGAGGATCATGAAGGCCGTGATCAGCAGCGCCCAGGCGAAGAGCGGCATGCGGCTGAGCGTCATCCCCGGTGCCCGCATCTTGAGCACGCCGACGATGATCTCGACGGCGGCGGCGATCGCCCCGACTTCGGCCACCCCCAGCCCGAGCACCCAGAAGTCGAGCGCCAGATCGGGGGAGAACTCGGGTCCGCTGAGAGGCGTGTAACCGAACCAGCCGGCGTCGGGCACGGCGCCGAACAGCGTGCTGCTGTAGTACAGCAGCCCTCCCAGCAGGAAGGTCCAGTAGGCGAAGGCGCCCAGACGCGGAAACGGCATCTCGCGACTCCCCAGCAGCGCAGGCAGCATCAGGATCGCCAGTCCCTCGAAGATGGGGAGGATCACGAGGAACATCGTCACTGAGCCGTGGTTGGTGAACAGCTGGTTGTAGAGCTCGGCGTCGACGAGTTGGTTCTCCGGCACCGCCAGCTGGAGACGCATCACCACCGAGTCGACGCTCCCACCCAGGAGCAGGAAGAAGAAGCCGGTGAAGATGAGACGCTTGCCGACCGTGTCGTTTTGCACCGCTTGCAGGCGGCCACGCCATCCCGGCGGGTCGTCCCACAGCGCATCGAGGTGCTCGGCGGTAGGCGGCTCGGCGATGCGAGGGGTGTCGTAGGGGGGCGGGTGACCGGTGCGGTCGGGTGAGTCGTCGCTCATCGCAGGGACGCCAGGTAGGCGACCAGCGCCTCCAGATCGGCCTCGGCGAGGGCGCTGGCGGTCATCGGGACACCCTGTTTCAGCTCCTGGGGCGACCTGATCCACTCTGCCAACCAGGCGGCATCGTTGGGAAAGGTGCCGGCCGCCAGCGTCGCACGCGACGCCAGGTGAGTCAGGTCGGGACCGCCGATTCCGTCCGCCGAGGTGCCGCGGATCGTGTGGCACTCACCACATCCCTCGTCGCCGAAGACCTCGCGCCCCCGTCGGGTGAGCTGGTCGTGTGGATTGGCGGCAGCCAGCGCCTGGCGGGCGGCCCACTCCTGGAACTCTTCCGGGGTGACGGCCACCACTCGCAGACGCATGCGAGCGTGTTGCAGACCGCAGAACTCGGCGCACGCGCCTGCGAACTCGCCAGGCGCGTCGGCCTGGAGGACGAGCGCGTTGGTCTTGTCGGGCAGCAGGTCGATCTTGCCGCCCAGCTCCGGCACCCAGAAGCTGTGGATCACGTCTTCTGACACCAGCTCGAAGAGGACCGGCTCGCCGGCAGGCATGACGATCTCGTTGGCGGTCGTGAACCCCTCGTACCGGACTTCCCACCACCACTGGTGACCGACCACCTGCACGGTGACTTCGCCTGGTTCGACATCGATCGCCCGCATCGCAGCCAGGGTGAATCCGAACGCGACGGCGATGACGAGTGCCGGCATGGCCATGCCTCCCCTGAGCAGGAATCGACGCCCGACGGTGTCGTCGCGTGCCTCGCTCGGGTCGGCGCGACGGAACAGGCCGACGAGCAGAAGGATGACGAAGGCGGCGAACACGGCCACTCCCAGCAGGGTGAGAACCCAGAACAGAAAGGTCATCTCCGCCGCCACCGGACCTCGCGGGTCCAACGCGCTCAGCTGCGCCGCCACCAGCGGGACGTTACGTGCAGGGACCGGCGCGTGTCGGGGACCGTCGATGTGACGGCCCTGATCGATCGGGTCGCGGGAGGCAACTCAACCTGGCGGCTCTTGAGACTCGCGGTGCGTCTCCACCAATGTCTCCAAGGACTCGAGCAATTCTCCGATGAATGCCAGCGTCTCGTCGTCGGTGAACGCTCCCGTTTCGTCGACCTTCTCCTCCGCATGCGCGACGAGGACCTCGGGGACTTTCACCATCGGGCAGTTGTTGTAGACGAGGGTTTGGCGGAGTTGCTCCTGGGCGCGGGCCGTGCCGAAGTCGCCCGGGGTGGCGCCCATGATGGCGGTGGGCTTGCCGTGCAGGGGGGACTCCCCTGGCGGCCGTGATGCCCAGTCGAGTGCGTTCTTCAACACTCCGGGGATTCCGTGTTGATATTCGGGAGTGGCGATGAGCAGCGCGTCTGCCGCGTCGATCTGCCGTTTCAACGCGGCGACCGGATCCGGATCGCCTGCGGCTTCCACGTCCTCGTTGAAGGGTGGGATGTCGTCCAGTGCGGTGATCTCGATGTGCATCGACTCCGCTGCCACCTCGCGAGCAGCATTGAGCAGCGCGTGGTTGTAGGAGTCCTCACGGAGACTCCCGGCGATGCCGAGAACCTGGATGGTCTGATTCACGATGCCTCCTGGGATCCCACGACAACTACCCGTGGGTGCTGGTTGATAAACCTGGGTGCGCAGCGCCGTCACGTTCGCCCAAGCCTGGTGTGACGGACGGGAGCGGCTCGGGCACGATCCTCGAACCGCACGGCTTACATCGACTGAAGGGCGTGCCCGACTCCTGGGAGTTGTATCGGGCGATCTCGTAGGGTGGGGTCGATGGTCGACGTGTCACAGGGCGTGTTGCACGCGATGGCGCGTGGCGGGCACGAACTCGTCGTGCATGCCACCGATGCCGAGACCGGGCTGCGTGCCATCGTGGCGATCCATTCGACGGTGCTGGGCCCCGCGCTGGGAGGAACTCGCTTTTACCCGTACCCGGACGAGTCCGCCGCGCTGACCGATGTGCTGCGCCTCGCGTCGGGCATGACGCTCAAGTCGGCTGCGGCCGGCCTCGACCTCGGCGGAGGAAAAGCGGTCATCATCGGCGACCCCGACCGCGACCGCTCCGAACGGCTGCTGGAGGCCTACGGGCGGGTCGTCGACAGCCTCGGTGGTCGATATGTGACCGCCGAGGATGTCGGGACGACGGTGGCGGACATGGCGGTGGTGGCCCGCCAGACGAGACACGTCACCGGCCTCCC
>CAZCRP010000265.1:0-4439 GCA_964501055.1 uncultured Acidimicrobiaceae bacterium | reverse complement strand
GTCAGTGACCCGGCCGGAGCCACAAGCACGCCCGCACGCGAGTTCGATCCTGCTCCGATCAGAGCGAGCCAAGGGTGCTGGCGGTCAGGACAGCCTCGTTCCCTGCCATCGGGTGTGAAGTCGGGAGAGGCAACACCATTCATGCCCACCTCGTTCACGGGTCGTCTCGTGGGGGACTCGACGCCTTGATGAGCAGGTAAGCCGATCATCCAGAACTCGCCGACGGTTGCAAGCTTGCGTTGTCGGTGAGGTATCGGGTAGTTCGCATACAGAGGACTGTGCGTACATCGGACACCGGCGCATCAATCTCCTGAGCAAGGATTTCCTGGCAGAAGCGAGCGCGGGGGGCGTCCGATGCAGTGCGCGAAACGCGCGCATTCCGGGTCGGTCGGTCCAACCTCCACCCTCGATCTCAGAGTTGTGAGCTGAGCTCGACTGTGACTCGTGCCGGCCAGCAGCAGGCGGGATCTTTCACCCGGTAGACAAATCGGTTGACGGGTTACTTAGTAAGCGGTAGGGTTACTATGTAAACCGACCGACCTAGGAGAACGACATGAGTGTCAACACCATGACGAACGAGAAGACGCCCCAACGACTAGCGGACACGCCTGTGCCTGTCCGACTGAAACTATCGGCACTGTGGGTGTCGGTGATGTTCCTCTACGTCTACGTAGACATCTTCAACTTCTTCAAGCCGGGAACGATCGAAGACATACTGGTGGGAAGAGTCTGGGTGCTCGATATCACTCCGGCATTCGCCCTGGGCGGCCTGGTCCTCTTGACGGTCCCGAGCCTGATGATCTTCCTGTCTCTGGCGCTGCCGGCACGTCAGGCCCGCTGGACCAACATCGTGGCGGCTTCGGTGTACATCCCCGTCTCCGTCGGAAACGTGATCGGCGAGACGTGGTCCTTCTACTTCTTCGGCGCCGCCGTCGAAACGGCATTGCTCGCCCTGGTTATCCGGTACGCCTGGACATGTTGGTCACGCCAGGTCGAATCAGACACCGCACAGGGGTGATCGAACTGCGGGCATCTTGAAGTACTCGGGCGTGGATCGCTGACGCAGCATTACCGCAGCGTCGGCAGGTTGACATCGCCAAGCGAGGAGGGAGGTTGGCAGCAACGCCGACCTCCCTCTCTCGCGCGGGAACCTTCGGGCCCGTGTTGCGTCGAAGGTGCACAGGCGCAATGTGCTCACTGGTCGCGACTGAGCCCGCGGGCGCCGATTGTGTGGTCTCCCCGGGGATGCACGGTCAAGCCAAGAGCGTGGCATTCGAGCCCGTGCAGCGGGAAACAAGGACGGACGTGATACATCCGGCTATTCCAGCCAGCGGCGGTGAGCATTCCAGATAGGCCCGATCGAAGGGTCTGATTGGTCGCGTTCCGACCAGCAGGAATGGGCTCTTCTGGCAGGACCAGAGACCCGAGACCCGGAGACCCGGTGCTGCCAGCAAGGTACAGGGTAAGGCGCGAGAAGACGCCCGACGTTCGGTCAGGCTGGATCCGCCGGTGGCGGTCCTTCGGCTTGATGGGCCACGACTGACTGTCGTATTGGGCGCAAGGAGTGCAATCGTCGCCTACCACGCTGACACGGTCAGGTAGTTCCGAGTGATGGACTTCGCTGCGGTGACCGACGGGGTGTACCGGGTGCACCGGGAAAGGCCGCTACGAGGAACGTGCTGCGTTGGTCGCCCGGGACCGGCCTCACCTGCCGGAACGGGACTGCCGGTTGACGTTCTGGGAAGCGTGTCTCCAGTCGATGGCCGGGAAACCCGAACCAGCAGTCGAGATTCTGTGTGCGGGCACGGCCAGGGTGAGCGCGATGGAGGCGGAGCGCACGATGAGCCCTATGTCGTCCACCGCCCTCCGCCCGCGTACGATTCGGAGGGAGTGAACGTCATGGTCCCGACTTCGGACGGGCTGCCGCCTGAACCACCACCCCGGGTCCGGCGCCTTCCGATGTGGCTACTCCTGGTTGTGACGGTAGCCCTCGTGCTGGTCGCGGTCGTTGTTGTGGTTGGCGCGTTCTCGGCGTCGGAGGGTTCCTCATCCGATGATCCGGATACCAGCCAGCAGGGGCCTTTTGCCGGTGGGCTGGCCGGGCCGATGTCTGCGTGGGAATTGATGTACTTTCCGGGTGCGGGGATTTTCGTCGACGTCATGGACCATCCCGACGCCACAGTGGCTTTGGCGAGAACGGGAACGGAACTGGCGGCGGCAGCCGTCGGTTCCGCCGTGTGGAGTCTCGATGCGGAAAACGCGACCTGGTATGCCGTCGAGCTCGAAGGGGCGGATCGTGCGGCGGTCTGGTCGGTGGCAATGGTGGGTGGCGATGTCCTGATCGCCGGGAGTGTCGGTGAAGAGCCGCCGACGCCGACGCTGTGGGCGGGCCCGGCCGGCGGACCGTTCAGGATCATCGACCAGCCATTCTCCCGAACCGGTGTCCTGCATGCCATCCGCCGTCTGGACACCGGGACCGTCCTCCTCGGCCAACCGATCGAGCGCAGCGACGACTTCCCGATTCCCCTCGTTCCGTCCCTGGTGCTGGTCGGCGAGCCCGGCAACTGGAGAGACATCACGCCGCCGGACGCCGATTCCGTTACCGAGATCATCTCGCATGAGGGGGAGTGGATTGCCGTCGGTGGCCGAGGCGGGGAAGCGATGGCCTGGCATTCGATGGATCGGGGCAGCACCTGGTCGGAGCACCCGCTGGCAGTCGACGGTGAGGCGTTGCTCACCCATGTGACCGTTGTCGGTGGCGACGTTTACGCGGCGGCCATCATCTTCGACGTTCCTCGTGCCCAGCTGTTCCGCTACTCCGGATCGTGGGCTGCTGTCGGGGAGCCTCGACAGGGCCTGATCTTCTGGATCTCCGACATCGACGGCGAACTCGTCGGCAACGCCTGGTTCGGTCGATTCACGCCGGAGTTGTGGCGGCACGACACCGGCGGACGATGGTCGGCTGTACGGATGGCCCTGCCCGCGGCGCCGGAGCAGTCGGGGCCTGCCTGGTTCATGGCCGCCGACGGAGGGACGGTGGTGGGCAGCGTGTTAGGCCAGCCGGCGATGTGGCGTTCGGGAGCCAGCGGGGGAACCGTCCTGGCGACTGCCGCCGAAGCCGATCGGCTGTGGGAACGGGTGGCCACCCTTCCCGCCGACGGCCCATTCGTGGCGTTTGCGGGTGATGTCATCATCGTGGTCGCCGCCGGGTTGCAGTCGCCAACGACACCGAGCTTGCTTGTCAGCCGGGATGGCCTCGAGTGGGAGGAACGGGAACTTCCGACCGGGCTGAACGTCACCGCCATACGAGAAGTGGGCGGCCATAACGTGGTAGTCGGCGTTCGGGCGGCCTCGAACGTGGTGGTCGGACGATTCGACGACGACGCGTTCGAGGTAATGGCGGAGTTCAAGGGCGCTCTGATTGACCTCGACAGCTCCGAGCATTCGATCACTCTGTATATCCGCCAAAAGACCGTGACCACTCGGTACGAGATCCCGATCGAACCCGAGGGTTCCATCACCGAGACACCGGTGGCGGGAAGACCCGTGGCCATCTGGCCTTTGGGCGAGGGAGTCGTGGTGCGTGGCGAGTCCGCGACCTTCGGGTGGCCTCCGAATGGGATGAGCGTGTCGCTGGACGGCGGCATCGACTGGACGCCCGTCGACGTCGAGCCTTTGCGGGTCTTCCAGGTTGGGACCGAGATTGTCGTCTTCACCGTGGATACTCCAGCCCGGACGTTCCGGCTCGAGGTCGACCCGATCGGGCTCGAGGAGATCAGCCTTCCTCCCCGGTTCGCGTCGGCCGCCGCCGCCGGTTCCATGTTCGAATGGGCTGACGGCTTGGTCATACGTGCGCCAAACACTTTCGAGTACCTGGCGGCGATCGACGCCGACCCCGTGATGCTCGAACTGTCGCCAAGAACCGGCTTCAACGGGGCGTTCGCGGCCCCCGCCGCCGGCGATCACGTCCTGGCACGGGAGGGCGCGGAATGGGTGCTCTACCGCTGGACGGGACTCGCCCCGTGAGCGGGCCGACAGCATTCCAGATTCAGTCGCCGTGACGAATCCGTTTCTTGCTCGGGACGCCAAAGCGCAACGACCGTCGCGGGTTTTGCGCTAATCCCCGAGGCTCGAACAGGGACACCAGCACTCTGTCCGCTCGGCGACGGGGTCGTCCCACCCGCCAGGTGTGCAAGCCGTGGCGGAACTTCGCCACCGCGGGCGCCCTCGTCGCCGCGGAGGCCGGGGGCAATCGGATCACGCGTCTCGGCGAGGGCTCTCCCGCGTGAGTCGGGATTCTGCGATCGAGAGGAGCTCGGCGGAGTCGAGCGTGTGAACGCCGACGACAGGCCCAAATGTGATGGCGATAATGCCACTCGGATCGTGTGAGCCGAACTCGTGCAACAGCGCGCCTGTCCTGACGTCCCACACCTTCGTCG
>CAZCRP010000264.1:0-4466 GCA_964501055.1 uncultured Acidimicrobiaceae bacterium | reverse complement strand
GCCTCGCGGGTCGTGACTGGCATCGGATTCATCGGTGCGGGGGTGATCATCCAGAACCGGGGGACCGTGCGCGGCCTCACCACGGCCGCCACACTGTGGCTCAGCGCGGCGCTGGGGGTGGCAGTGGGAGCCGGGCTGATCATCCCAGCGGTGATGGCCGCCCTGGCCGCGTTCGCTCTCATGTTCGGGCTCTCCACCCTCAAACCCTTCATCCGCCGTCACGGGGCGCGCACCGTCCATGTCGAGTACGAACGGGGCCACGGGACGATGGGCCCGCTGCTGCGCTCCCTGCAGGAGATCGGCGGGACGATCGACGACGTGCAGGTCGAAGACGACGACGGTGTCGACGGTCTGCTCCGCCAGGTCTGGATCCGGATCGTCACCGGCGATGATCTGGAGTTGGAGCGAGTGCTGCACGAGATGCGCCAGCGGCCCGAGATCCGCAACGTCGAAGTGAGCGACAGCTGATGGCGACCTGGGCTGATGTCCGCCGCGTCGCAGCCGCGCTGCCCGAGGCGACGGAGTCCGCAGACAGCGGCGGTCTCGTGCACTGGCGAGTGCGGAACAAGTCGTTCGTGTGGGAACGGCCGCTGCGTCGCTCCGATCTCGATGCGCTCGGAGACGGTGCTCCGGATGGTCCCGTCCTCTGTGCCCGAGTGCCGGGGGCGGAGGCGAAGCAGGCCATGATCGCGGCGGCACCGGGGGTCTACTTCACCACCCCGCACTTCAATGGGTATCCGGCGGTGCTGATCCGTCTCGAGGAGATCGATCCCGCCGAACTCGAGGAGGTCGTCGTGGAGGCATGGCTCGATCGAGCGCCCAAGGCGCTGGCCCGCCAGTACCTCGCGTCCCGGGCCGACCTGCCAGGCGACTGAAACTGTCCGGTGGTGGCCGGGTGGTGGGCTGCATGCCGGGTACCGCTCCGAAGTCCGTACGATCGGCGGCAGCATGACCACGGATACCTCGGGCGCCCCCGCCCCGGACGTCGCACTGAAGCTCGGCGAAGGCGTGGGTCCGGTCGAGCGGGAACGGGCGGAGGCCCTCGTCGAAACGCTCGTCGCCAAGGCGTCGCGCCCGGTGATCTTCGCCCGGATCAAGCTGTCGATCGACGAGGGCCGTCCGGGGGCCGAACAGGCCCTCGCCCAGGGGACGCTGGACATGAGTGGGTCCCTCATTCGGGCGGAGGCGGCGGGTTCGACGGTCGCCGAAGCCCTCGACCTGCTCGGGAGTCGCCTCGAACGACGGATGCGGCGGATCGCCGAGCGGCGGGAGGACGCAGTCCAGCGCCCGGCCTCCACACCGGACGGACAGTGGCGGAGCGGCGATCTGCCCACCGCCCGTCCCACGTACTTCGCCCGTCCCGAGGACAGCCGGCGCATCGAGCGACGGAAGTCGTTCGCTCCCCGGTTCTCGTCGATCGACGAAGCATTGTTCGACCTCGACGTGCTCGACCACCGCTTCTTCCTCTTCACCGACGCGGACACGGGGGAGGACGCGGTCGTGTTCGAGACCGAAGACGGTGTGGCAGTGAGAACGCTGACGGGTTCCGCCCCCGCCGTCGATCATCTGCCCGACCTCACGGTCGATGCCCGACCCGGCCAGCAACTGACCGACGAGGAGGCGGTGAACCGACTCGATGTCTCCGGCGCGCCGTTCATCTTCTTCCGCCAGGCCGCTTCCGGACGCGGCGCGGTGCTGTACCGCCGCTACGACGGCCACTACGGGATGATCGAACCAGCCGGTTAGGACACGGTGCGGCGTCCGAGAGGCGCGGACGACCCGCCAATCGGGGGAGGCGGGCATAATCGGGGGCATGAGACGACCGACGATGCGCGGTCTGATCGTGGGAATGATCCTGTCGGGCGCGTTCGCACTTCAGGCCGGTGCGCAGAGCCCCGGCGTGCTCCTGGTGGAGGTGGACGGGCCCATCACCCCGGTGGTCGCCGGGCATCTCGACGATGCCGTGGAAGAGGCGGCGGCCCGCGGGATGCCGCTCGTGGTGAGCCTGGACACGCCCGGCGGCCTCGACACGTCGATGCGTGACATCGTCCAGTCGTTCCTCAACGCTTCGACCGTGGTGATCGTCTATGTGGAGCCGGCAGGGGCGCGGGCGGCGTCGGCGGGCACGTTCATCACGATGGCAGCCCACGTGGCGGCGATGGCGCCCGCCACGTCGATCGGAGCGGCCACGCCGGTGGATCTCGAGGCGGGGGAGACCGCCAGTGACAAGATCATCAACGACGCGGTCGCGTTCGCGGTCTCCGTTGCCGAGCGGCGAGAGCGAGACGTCGTCTTCGCCGAGGACTCGGTCCGCCTCGGCACTTCGATCACAGCCTCGGCGGCGGTGGAGCGCGGGGTGGTGGATCTGGTCGCCGAGAACCTCTCCGAGTTGCTGGCGACGGTCGACGGGACAACCGTCGACGTCGGGAACAGGGAGGTGACGCTTGCGACCGCCGGGGCGATCGTCGAACGCTACGAGATGTCGACGTTCCGCCGCGTCCTCGCGCAGATCGCTGACCCCAACCTGGCTTTGCTCTTCCTGTCGATCGGCACCCTTGCCGTGGTCTACGAGGCGGCGAATCCGGGGATGGGGTTCGCCGGGATCGGCGGGATCATCCTCCTGCTGCTCGGGTTCTTCGCCCTCAGCGTGCTGCCGGTGGCCACGGCGGGAGTGGCGCTGCTCATCCTGGCGATGGCGCTGTTCATCGCGGAGATCTTCGTGCCCGGGGTGGGCGTGTTCGCGGCGGGGGGCACGATCTCCCTGATCCTCGCCGGTCTGTTCCTCTTCGATGGTCCGGTGTCGGTGAGCATGCCGGTGCTGTGGCCGACGGCGGCCGTGGTTGGGATCGGGAGTGCCTACGCAGGCCGGATGGCGGTGAAAGCCCGGTTCATGCCTTCCACCACCGGGCGCGAGACGATGGTCGGCCGGGAGATTACGGTGGTGAGCGATGGGGCCGGTCGCTGGTCGGCGTTCCTCGAAGGTACGTGGTGGACCGTCCGACCGGCCACGGGAGAGCTCACCGAGGGAGCACGGGCGCGCGTGGTCGCGGTGGAGGGCCTGCATCTGATCGTCGAAATGGAGGAGGAGGGACGATGAACTTTGATCTTCTGACCGGTGTGGTGATCGCGGCCGCCGTCCTGTTGACGATCCTGCGAGCGGCGATCAAGATCCTGCCCGAATACGAGCGAGGGGTGCTCTTCCGCCTTGGCCGGGTGACCGGGGAGGCGCGAGGCCCCGGCCTGATCTTCATCATCCCGATCATCGACCGGTTGGTGCGGGTGAGCCTGCGCACGGTCACGATGGACATCCCTCCCCAGGACATCATCACGAAGGACAACGTCACCGTCCGGGTCAACGCCGTCGCCTACTTCCGGGTGATCGACCCCAACAAGGCGATCCTCGAAATCGAGGACTTCAGCTTCGCCACCGGCCAGGTGGCCCAGACCACGTTGCGCAGCATCGTCGGGCAGGTCGAGCTGGACGAACTGCTCATCAATCGCGACGAGATCAACCGACAGCTGCAGCAGATCATCGACGGCCTCACCGACCCGTGGGGTGTGAAGGTGACGCTGGTCGAGATCAAGGACGTCGAGCTGCCCGATGCCATGCGGAGGGCAATGGCGAGGCAAGCCGAGTCCGAGCGTGACCGCCGGGCGAAGGTCATCCATGCCCTCGGTGAGCAGGAGGCGGCAGCCACGCTCGCGGAGGCGGCCCGGTTGCTGGAGGACCGCCCGGCGGCGATGCAGCTGCGGCTCTTGCAGACGATGACCGAGATCTCGGCGGAGCAGAGCTCGACGATCATCTTCCCGCTGCCCATGGAGCTGCTGCGGGTCATGGACATGGTGGGACGGCCCGCCGCCGATCGCTGACAGGCAACGTCCCGAGCACGGGGTTCCCCCCCGCGTTTTGGACGTCGAATCGCCTGGTGGGACGGAGTAGCCTGACACGCGGCGGACCCGACCGAACGAGCGACCCAGGGATCTTTGACGCATGGTTGAACACAAGCGCGCCGTTTCGTCGAATCGGGCGCGACCCGGAGCAGCCGCATGCTGACGGTGATGGCCGTTCTCGTGGCCTACCTCGTCGGTTCGCTGCCGGCTGCCCGCCTGGTGGAACGCCGGTGGTCGGTCGACCTGCGGGCGCTCGGCTCGGGTAACGCCGGCGCCGGCAACGCGACCCGCTCGGTCGGTCTCGCCGCCGGTCTCACCCTCGCCGTGCTCGACGGCCTCAAGGGGCTGTTGACCGTGCTTGGTGCTTCTGTCCTCGGGCTGGAGCCGCTGGCCGTCGCGGTCGTGGGTTTGACGGCGGTCGTCGGCAACAACTGGCCGGTGCTGCGGGACGATCGAGGGGGACGCGGCCTGGCCACGTCGGTGGGAGTGCTGGTCGGATTTGCCCCCACGCTCGTCCTGTGGCCGGGCACGTGGGCACTGGTCGGAGTCCAGATCGGCGGCGGTGTCTTCGGCCG
>CAZCRP010000263.1:0-4478 GCA_964501055.1 uncultured Acidimicrobiaceae bacterium | reverse complement strand
GCTTGTCCTCCGCCGCCTTGGCAGCGGCGCATCCGGTCGCGGGCGGGACCTACGAGTACGGCACCCGCTTCATCGGCCCGTGGACGGGCTACCTGGCGGGCTGGCTGTTCCTGGTGGCGAAGTCCGCCTCGGCGGCGACCGCCGCCCTTGCACTCGGCACGCTGTTGGGATGGGAGTGGGCGCCGATCGTCATCGTGGCGGCTGCGACCGGGCTGGTGGCTGCCGGCCTGCAGCGCACCACCGGCGTCAACGTCGCCCTCGTCCTGATCACTGTCACCGGTCTGGCGGCCTTCGTGGCGATCGGGCAGCAGGCGGCGGGCGGTGGATCGTTCCCGGCGCCGGCGGCAAGGCCGGCCGGTGTGCTCGAGGCGATCGCCTTCCTGTTCGTGGCCTACACCGGTTACGGACGCATCGCCACCCTCGGCGAGGAGGTGAGGGATCCGCAGGTGACCATTCCCCGCGCCGTCATCCTCACCCTCGCCATCACGGCCGTCCTCTACACGGCAGTGGCCTGGACCGTCTCGGCGCTGTGGACGGGCCGCGGGATGAGCGGTGACAGTCTGTTCGCCATCGCCAGGGACTTGCAAGGGGGCATCATCGTCACCGTGGCCGCCGCGGCCGCGATGGCGGGGGTGCTGGTGAATCTCATCCTCGGGCTGTCCCGGGTGTGGATGGCGATGGGACGCCGGGACGACATGCCGGCCGGGCTCGCCCGCATCGCAGACGGATCGCCTCTGGTGGCAGTGCTCCTCACCGGGTCGGTCATCGCCGGGCTCACCCTCATCGGCGACTTGCGCATCGCCTGGTCGTTCTCCGCCTTCTCGGTGCTCCTGTACTACGCCATCACCAACGTCGCCGCCCTCCGTCTGGGCGACGATCTGCGGCGCTTTCCCCGCTGGACCGCGTGGGCGGGGCTGGTGTCGTGTGCGTTCCTCGCCATCTGGCTCGACCCGGCCGTCGTCGGTGTCAGCCTGCTCGTCATCGCCGCAGGTCTGGGTTGGCGGTACGTCTGGCGTCAGCGGGCGCGGACATAGTCCGAGACGACGAGATCGCCGATCTCCTCGCCCGACGCCGAGAACACCCGCCCATGGACGATGCGGGCAAGGCGCTCGATGAACCCGGCCAGCCCGGGCGACTGCTCCAACATGAAGATGTTCATCGTCACCCCTGAGCGCGACAGTCGCATCGCCTCCCGGTAGGTCTTCTCCAGGGTCTCCCGCACCGGCGGCCAATTGAAGAAGACGTGCTCGCCTTCGAGGTGGGCAGTGGGTTCGCCGTCGGTCACCAACAGCACCTGCTTGGAGGCATCCCGATGCTTGGCGAGGGCGCGGCCGGCCAGGTTGAAGGCGTGCTCCATGTTGGTGCCGTACACCGGCTCCCAGTCGACCTCGGCCAGATCCCGCGGTGTCATCGTGCGGGCGTAGTCGCTGAAGCCGATGATCTCCAGGTGATCCTCGGGGTAGGTGGTGGAGATGAGGGTGTGGAGGGCCAGGGCCATGCGCTTGGCGGGCAGCCAATGGCCCCGCAGGGGCATCGAGCGGCTCATGTCGAGCAACAGGACGGTGGCGGTACGGGTCCGATGCTCCGCCTCGGCGATCTCGAAGTCGTCAGGATGCAGCGACACCTTCTTCCCCGGGCCGGAGCGCACCACGGCGTTGTGGACGGTCCGGCCCAGGTCCAGCCGGAAGGCGTCCCCGAACCGCCACGGCCGGGTGCTGCCGGTGGGCTCGTCCGCCCCGCCCGCGTCGCTGACCTCATGCGACCCCGGTTGGGCGACCTCCAGACGCTCGAACACCCGCGTCAGTGCCCGCTCCCCCAGCTTGCGAACACCGCGGGGGGTGAGTTCCAACCTCCCTTCCGACCGGACGATCACGCCTGCGTCCTCCAGCATCTTCTCGATGGCGCGGAGACGTTTCAGATCCCGGGCGGCGTCCTCGCCGAGCGTCTCGACCAGCCGCTCCTCGTCGATGTCCTCGAGCGAGGCCCCCGGGTAGTCCTGGCCGAGCGCCTGATCCAACTCCTCCAGCCGGGACGCCTCGTCGATCGCCGCCAACCCCTCGGCCAACCCGATCGGCTCGCCCTCACCGGGCATGGGGCGGTCCCACGGCATCTGCGGCGCCAAGGCACGCAGATGCTGGTTGAACTGGTCCATCTGGAAGGCAAGGTCCATGTCCCCCATCAGGTCCTCCATCAGGTCCTGCATCTCCGCCCGCTGTTCGGGAGTCAGCGAGGCCATGTAGCGCGACATCGCCATGGCCCGTCGGGCCAGCACCTCCAGCAATTCGTCGAAGTCCTGGGGGTTCTCGGGGAAGAACTCACCGTGCTTCGCCATGAAGGAGTCGAACTGGTCCTGCGACGGCCCCATGCCCTGGGACCTGGCCTCCATGAGCGAGTTGAGGTCGGCCATCATGTCCTTCAACCGGGCGAGGTCCTCCGGTGAGAGTCCTTGCATCGACTCGCTGATCTGGCGGAACGAGGCGTCCAGCATCTCCCGCCGGATGTCGTCGAGCAGCGCCTCGAAACCGTCCCGAGCCTCCGCCGACGCCCACTCGTACTCACGCAGGCTGCGGATCTGCTCCGCCATGTTGTCAGGCAGCGTCTCGAGGTCGAGCTCGGCGAAGCGGGCGGCCTCCGACGGGTCGGCTGCCAGCGCCTCCCGCTCGGTCGACTTGATCGCCTCGAGTCGCTGGCGGAACTCGCCCAGCGGATCCGGTCGACCGGTGCGGTTGGCCTGCTCCTGGCGGAGCTGCCGTATCCGCTCGCGCAGCTGGCGCAGGCCCTCGAAGCGGCCGGTCATCCCCTCCTGCAACATCCGGCGCAGGGCGTTGTCGATGCCCCACCCGTCCAGCACATCCTCCGCCAGCCGGTCCGCCATCTCGTCCACCGGCAGGTCGGGCCCGAACGGGTTCTGGGTCCCGTCCCAGCGCGAGTAGCGGGTCGGGCGGGACATCAGCCGGTGTACGTCCCCTCGTGCTTGTTGAGACGGCGGGTGAGATGGAGTCCTTCGAGCGCGAACTCGAGGGCGGAGGCGGTCTCCTCCGGCCCTTCCTCGAGGAGGGCGAGACGCAGCAGCAACTCGCTCGTGTCGAGCTCGGCGAAGTGGGCGAGGATGTCGCCGGCGGGCGTCAAGTCGCCGACCTCACATTCGAGCCCGGCGTCGAACGCCTCCAGCACTTGGGAGAAGTCGAAGCCCATGAGGTACTCCCTGAAGACCTCCAGCACCGCCTGGTTGAGCAGCCGGCGGAGGATCTCTGTCTCCCTGCCCTCCTCGAAGCCCTCGAACTCCACCCGTCCGAGCGATGACTGGGCGAGACCGGCGAGGTCCGAGATGCGGGGCACGGCCCGGTCGGCGCCGGTCCGCACCGCCCGCCGCACGGCGGATGCGGTCAACGTCTCCAGGTTGGCGATCGAGAGGCGCACCGACACGCCCGAACGCTGGTTGACGTGACCCGAGGCGCGGATCTGATGGGTGAACTCGGCGATGACGTCCTCGAGGAAGTCGGGAACACGGACGTCGACCCCGGTGGCCGAGGGTCGCGCCTCCTGGCGCATGATGTCGATTTCTCCCAGGCGATCGAGCGGGTAGTGGGTGCGCAACTCGGAGCCGAACCGGTCCTTGAGCGGCGTGATGATGCGGCCCCGGTTGGTGTAGTCCTCCGGGTTGGCCGTCGCCACCAGCAGCAGGTCGAGCGGGAGCCGCACGGTGAACCCGCGCACCTGGATGTCGCGCTCTTCGAGGATGTTGAGCAGCGACACCTGGATGCGGGGCGGCAGATCGGGCAACTCGTTGATCGAGAAGATCCCCCGGTGGGTGCGGGGGACGAGGCCGTAGTGGATGACCAGTTCGTCCGACAGGTAGCGGCCCTCGGCGACACGGATCGGGTCGACGTCGCCGATCAGGTCGGCGACGGCGGTGTCGGGCGTCGCCAGCTTCTCGGCGAACCTGTCCTCCCTCCGCAGCCAACGGATGGGGAGTTCGTCGCCGTACTCGGCCACCCGCATGCGGCACGAGGCGCACACCGGCGCGTACGGCGAGTCGTTGATCTCGCACCCTTCGATGGCCGGCGTCCACTCGTCCAACAGGTCGACCAGCCGGCGGATGAGCCGGGTCTTGGCCTGGCCGCGCTCGCCCAGCAGGATCATGTCGTGGCCGGCGAGGATGGCGCGCTCGAGGGCGGGAAGCACCGTCTCGTCGTAGCCGACGATGCCGGGGAAGAGCGGCTCCCCCGCGCGCAGCTTGCGGATCAGGTTCGTCCGCATCTCATCTCGGACGGGCAGCACCTTGACGCCTGCCGCTTTCAGTCCGCCGAGTGTGGTGGGTCGCTCCATGGACAAGGTGTGGCTCCCTTGCAGTACTCGCTTCGTGCGGTACGGCCTCGGCTGGTGGCCGGACCGGGCGCCAACGGCGATCGCCTCGTTCGGCCTCCTGCCGAGAGCGTCGACAATCCCGCGTCCCGCCGCAGCCTCAGTATACGCCG
>CAZCRP010000262.1:0-4517 GCA_964501055.1 uncultured Acidimicrobiaceae bacterium | reverse complement strand
CCGATTCGCGAAGACGGCGGTCTGGGTGAGCGCACCGAGCACATCGACGATCTCGTGCACCGCCGCGGCCACCCGCGATGCGTCCTCTCCGGCATCGAGGGCGCGGTTGGCGTCCCGTACCGCATCGAACAGCACCGACAGCGCCTCGGGTGTGGCGAAGTCGTCGTCCATCTTCTCGACGAACCGGTCGAGCACCATCGGGTCCGGTTCGGCCTCCGCCGCCGAGCGCTCGAGCACCCGTCCGATCCGGCCGAGTGCCGACCGGGCGTCCGCCAACAACTCCTCGGAGAACTCGAGCGGCGAGCGGTAGTGGGCACGGAGGTAGAAGAGCCGAACGGCCGTGCCGCCGAACCGTTCGATCGCCTCGTGCAGGTCGATGATGTGACCGGTGGACTTCGACATCTTCTCGCCGCCGAGGTTCAGCATCCCGCTGTGCAGCCAGTAGGTGGCGAAGGTCTGACCCGTCGCCCCCTCGGACTGGGCGATCTCGTTCTCGTGGTGGGGGAAGATCAAGTCGTTGCCGCCGCCGTGGATGTCGAAGGTCTCGCCCAGGAACTCCGACGACATCGCCGAGCACTCGATGTGCCAGCCCGGCCGCCCGAACCCCCACGGGGAGTCCCACGACGGCTCCCCCGGCTTGGCTGCCTTCCACAGCGCGAAGTCGAGCGGATCGTGCTTGAACTCGTCGATGTCCACCCTGGCGCCCGACAACAGCTCGTCTGGCCTGCGACCTGACAACTTCCCGTAGCTCTCCAGCGACCGGACGGAGAAGTACACGTCGCCGTTGCGCTCGGGATAGGCGAGACCACGGGCGATGAGCCGCTCGATGATGGCGATCATCCCGGGGATGTGCTCGGTCGCCTTCGGCTCGTAGTCGGGAGCCGCCACCCCGAGCGCCTCGAACGCCGACGCGAACTGGGCCGCGACCCTGGCGGCCAGCTCCTCGGTCGTCTCGCCCGTCTCGGCGGCGGCGGCGATGATCTTGTCCTCGACGTCGGTGATGTTGCGGACGTAGGTCACGTCGAACCCGCGCCATTCCAGGTAACGGTGGATGACGTCGAACGCCACCGCGAACCGGCCATGCCCGAGATGCGGATCCGACTGCACGGTGGGGCCGCACACATACATCCCCACCTTGCCAGGGGCGAGGGGGCGGAACGGCTGACGGCGGCGTCCCAGCGTGTTGTAGACCTGGATCTCGCTGACGGGTTGCATGGCGGGACGATGCTAGGTGGCGGCCCCAGGGACGCCGATTCCGCTCAGGCGCCGAGGCGGGCGGTGACGACCGCCACCGCCGCCAGCCCCTCGTCCCGGCCGAGGGCACCGAGATGGTCGGTGGTGGTGGCCTTGACCGACACCCTGTCAGGGTCGAGTTCGAGCGCGGCGGCGAGACCTGCTCGCACCGCGTCCCGGAACGGATGGATGCGGACCGACTGGCTGATCACGGTCACATCGACCGCCAGCACGTCGAGCGACTGCTGGCGCGCCATCCGCACGCACTCTGCCAGGAGGGCGGTGCTGTCGGCGTCGTGCCAGCGAGGATCCGAGGAGGGAAAGTGCGTCCCCAGATCGCCGAGGTTGGCCGCGCCGAGCACGGCATCGGCCACCGCGTGACAGGCCACGTCGCCGTCCGAGGTGGCTTCGACGCCCCGCTCATGGTCGACGACCACTCCGCCGACGACGACCGGGGGGACCGAGCCGAAGCGATGGGCGTCGAATCCGAACCCGATCCGTGTCTCGGACACGTGCTCAGTCTTCGGGTACTTCGAAGATGGGCAGCGCCCGGTCGAGCTTCTTGACCGCTTCTTCCTCGTCGATGCCCAGGGAGAACTCGAGTTCGGAGGTGAGCGTGATCCGCGCCTTGGACAGCATCCGCTTCAGGGCCGGGGAGATGCCCTTCGTCTGTTGGGCGAAGTTAAGGTCCCGGACCACCTCCGCCACCTGGAAGATGTCTCCCGAGTACATTTTCTCGGTGAGCACCTTGTACCAGCGCGACCAGTTGGATCCCGCCTCCTGCGGCTCCTCCTTCAGGACGGCGAGCACCTTGCGGGCCTGCGCCTTGGAGATGATGGGCCGGATCAGGTCGTCGATCGCCTCGACCGGCACCTTCACCGTCAGCTGCTCGGTGGCGATGTCGAGGACGAAGTAGTCCTTCTTCTCGCCCGCGAACTCCTGTTTGATCTTCTTCGAGATGGTGGCCGCCCCATGCTGGGGATGCACCACCTTGTCCCCCACTGCGTACTTCGAGCTCGCCTTCTTGGCCGCCGGCTTGGGCGCCGGCTTCGACTCGGCCGCGGACGCGGCAGCGGGACTTGTCTTCTTGGTAGCCATGAACTCGGGGAGTGTACCCGTGTCCGTCACAGCACCTGCGGGGTCCACTCCTGGGACATGGATCGTATCCGTTCGAAGTAGTGCTGCAGATGGGTCGCCCTGGTGCTGCCGATGCCCTCCACCTTCTCGAACTCGGCCACGGTGGCCGACAGCATCCGCGGCAGATGCTTGAAGTGGCGGATCAACTCCTCCCGCACCGATTCGGGCAGGCGGGCCACCTTCGACAGCAGTCGGTACCCGCGAGCCGTGACCGGGGCGTCGAGGTCCTCGAACCCGATCGACCGGGCGATCAGGAGCGGGTCGTCGAGGTCGGGCTCCTCCAGTCCAGCCAGTGCCTCCCGAGCCTTCAGCAGGGAGGAACGCCGCCGGGTGGGGAGGTAGTCACGCAGCGTCACATCGCGCAGGAACTCGACGCCGCGCACCATGTCGGCGAGTTGGATGTAGGCCAGCCGGCCCTCGTCGCCGAGGGAGATGGCCTGGCGTTCGATCGCCCGGCCGACCCGTCGGACGAGTTCGGCCCGTTGCAGCAATGTCACCACCGCCCGGTAGGTGACCAGCTCGGCCACCTCGAGCGAGGTGAGGCCGTTCTCGGCCTCGTCGAGGCGGCGCCGGAGTCGGTCCAGGGTCTGCAGATCCTGGTTCACCTTGGCGGCCACCATCGTCGGCGAACGCAGCTCGATCTTCGAGCCTTCGACGTACACCGAGGCGGTGCGGCGGCCTTCGGAGACCGCCACCACCGGCAGGGCGGCGTGGATCGCGATCCGTTCGGCGGTCCGATGGCGGGACCCGGTCTCCTCGGTGGGGATCTCGTTGGAGGGGACGAAATGGACGTTGGCGGCGAGGATGTGATCGGCGTCGGCGTCGAGGATGATCCCACCATCCATCTTGGCGAGCTCGCTCAGCTTCGGTGGCGTGAAGTTCACGGGCTGGGCGAACCGGAAGCCGCCACTCGAGATCTCGCGCAGCACCTCGCCGTCGCCGAGGACGATGATCGCCCCCTTGCCCTGTTGGATGATGCGCTCGAGCCCCTGTCGCAACGGTGTCCCAGGAGCGAGACGCTCGAGCGTCTCGAGCGCCAAACTGCCGTTCCGAGCCACTCGGGCAATCTATCACCTCCCCTGCGGTGAGGAGGGCACGAGCCCAGCTTCCACCAGCGCCAGGAACAGCCGCTGGCCCGAACCGGGGGCGACGACCGTCCCGATCCCCAGCCGGGCGACTTCCTCCCGGCGGCGGGCATCGAACGGAACCGGTCGCACCTCGCCCGCCAACCCGATCTCCCCCCACGCGGCGACAGAGCCGAGCGGAACGTCCATCCGCGACGACGCCAGCGCCAGGGCGACAGGCAGGTCGCAGGCCGGCTCGTCCAATCTCCACCCGCCGACCACGTTGACATAGACCTCATGGTCGCCGAGCGGGATCCCGCAGTGGCGGTCGAGGACGGCCAGCAGTTGGTGGACTCTGGAGCTCTCCACTCCCCGCACCGAGCGCCGGGGCTGGGGCAGGCCGGTGGGCGTGACGAGCGCCTGGATCTCGACCAGCACCGAACGCCTGCCCTCCACCGCCGGGAAGACCACCGTCCCGGCGACGTCCGACTGCCACTCGGCCAAGAACGCCTCCGAGGGGTCCTCAACCTCGACCATCCCCTCGCTGCGCATGTCGAAGAGCGCCACCACATGGGTGGCGCCGAATCGGTTCTTGAACGAGCGCAACGCCCGGAACCCCCGGTCGGGATCGCCTTCCAGCGACAGCACGACGTCGACCATGTGCTCCAACAGCTTGGGGCCCGCCAGCCCGCCGTCCTTCGTGACGTGCCCGACGAGGATCGTCGCCATTCCCGTTGCCTTGGCATGACGGACGAGGCGGGCGGCCGACTCCCTCACCTGGGTGACCGAGCCGGGACCGGAGCCGAGTTCGGGGACCCCCACCGTCTGGATGGAGTCGATGACGAGCACGTCGGGACGCGCCGCGTCGGCTGCGGCGAGGGCGGCATCGACGTCGTCCTCGGCGAGGACAAGCACCCGGTCAGAGGTGACGCCCACCCGACTGGCGCGCATCGCCACCTGCTGGGCCGACTCTTCCGCCGAGCAAACCAGCACCGTGGCGCCCTGTTCGGCCAAGGTGCCGGCCAGTTGCAGCAGCAGGGTGGACTTGCCCACCCCCGGCTCGCCTCCCAGGAGCACGACCGA
>CAZCRP010000261.1:0-4525 GCA_964501055.1 uncultured Acidimicrobiaceae bacterium | reverse complement strand
CGTCCCGGTCGGCATCGACGAGGCGCTCTAACTGCGTCGTGCCGACGAGGAGCGACGCCACCCCGAGACGACCGAGTTGGCCGTCGTCGACGGAGGCGACGGTGCGATGGATCCCGGCGACCCCGGCTGCGATCGCCACGATGGCAGCGGTCACCGCCAGGAAGCTGATCTGTCGTCGCGTGTGGTGCTCGACCATCATCGTCAGCACCGCCGGAACATCGAACGGGGCGTCGGCACGTGGGAAGAGCACGTTGGCCACGAGCGCCAGCCCGCCCCCACCGGCCAACAACGCGCCCGCCGCGTTGCCGACTCGACCGACCTCGACGGAAGGGCCACCTCCACCCGAGGTCTCCGTCGTCATATCGCCACCTCGATCCGTCGGGTCGACGGCGTGCGGCGTAGCGCCCATACCCCGGTGGCGATGACGACCAGATGGAAGAGGGCGAAACCGAGGTAGAACCAGGCGCCGGAGTAGGCACGGCCCGCAATCCAGAGATCGGCCGCGATGCCCCGCAACGCCTCCTGCCAGATGACGATGTGGGCGACGATGCGATGCGCGGCCGCCTGGCGGGCTGCGATCAACAACGCCACTCCCAGCACCGTCAGGTCGAGGCCGAGTGTCGCCATCCAGTCGACGGCGAACTCGAAGAACGGGGTTCCGGCGACCAGGTCGATGCCAGGGGCGGCTGCGTCGCTCAGGCCACCTTCGATCATCGGTCATCCACGGCAGCAGGCGCCGCCCATCCGACTCCGACCACTTGCATCCATCGCCGCAGCGCATCATCCACGGGGCATCTCCTCCTGGGCCCGAAGCTATGGATCGCCGGCCGCCCGGACAATCCCAGATCACTGGGGGTACGCTCGGCGCCTGTGGTGGATGAGCGTGCGACGAGAGTGATCCGGGAGATCGAGGCGCTGTGCGCCGACGACCTGGACCACTTCACCCTCCAGACCGAGGTGGCGGAGCGGATTCGCCGGGCGGTCGACTTCGACGTGGCGGTGCAGTCCACCATCGATCCCGCTTCGCTTCTCGACACCAGCTGCCTTCCCTTGGGAGCGGAACGCGACCCGGAGCGGGAACAGCGTCACTTCGATCTCGAGTACCGCCGCGACACGCTGCTCGCCTATCGAGATATCGCCCGCCGTCCTGCCCGCGCGGCCGCCCTGCGGCTGGAGGTCTCCGACCCACGGACCGTGCCCCGCTACGTGGAGATCATCGAGCCGCGCGGCGGTCGCGACGAGTTGCGGGCTTCGTTCGTGGCCGACGAGCACTGCTGGGGAAGCATCACCCTCTACCGGATGGAGGGGAGGCCGGACTTCTCGCGAGAGGAGGTGGCGTTCTTCACCGGTCTGTCCGCCGTGATGGGCCGCGGCCTCCGAGGAGCCTTCCTCCGGGCAGCCACCACCCATGCGAATGGTCTCCACGATCCGCCCGGGCATTTCGTCATGAGCAGATCCGGAGCCATGATGTCGACCACCGAGGCCGCCGAAGCGTGGCTGGCGACCCTCGGCCCGGCGGATCTGCTGCCTGCCGCGGTCGCGTCCCTCGTCGCAGCCCTCGACCATCGGCCGGCAGCGCATCTGACGGTGGTCGGCTCAGCCGGACCCCTCGTGATCCATGGTTCGATCGCCAAGGGGATCGACGAGGCGGTGGCGATGATCATCGAGAAGCCGCGGCCGGTCGACCTCACGCCGACGATCGTGGCGGCCTACGGTCTCACGACCCGGGAACGGGAGGTCACCGAGTGCGTGCTGCAGGGGCTGGTGACGAAACAGATCGCCTGGCGGCTGGGGATCGCCGCCTACACCGTGCAGGATCATCTCAAGGCGGTCTTCACCAAGGTGGGGGTCGCGACACGTGGCGAGTTGACCTATCAACTCTTCATGCGTCACTTCCTCCCGCCGACGCTCGCCGGGTCCACCCCTGGGCCGTATGGCTACTACCTGGATGCGCCCTCGGTCCCGCCAGACCGGTAGCCGACGCACGGGTGGTGCCGGTTCCGGCGAACGTGCTACATGCCACGTGAGAGATCGGGTTGCTGGTGACAGCATGGAGTCCGGAGGCGTGGGGGAGGGCAGCCGCTCGCAGCCGCCCTCCCCGTGGGTCACGGTTGCTGGGACTCCCAGATTCCTCGGTGGGCGTCCGGATACTGGGCGTAGCGGAGTGCCGCGATCTCCTGCGGTGTCGGCGCGTTCTGCCTCGCCCACTGGCCGGCGTGGTACTCGACGACCTGCTCGGCGCGTATCTCGGCGATTTCCTGCGGTGTCAGGCCCCCCCCGGAGAGCGCAGACAAGCCGAGACCGGCTGCTGCTCCCAGCACCGCTACTACCGCGATGCTCGCCCACTTCCGGTTCCAGGGTCGCTGCTGGGCCGTCGCTCGCTGGCCGGCCTCCGGCAGCGGTCGCTCGATCGTCTTCTGCATGGCGGGCTCCTTCCGTCCGTTTCCGGCGTGGTGCCGGCACCGCCCACCGTGGGTCCACCCGCTTGAGGACGGCTCCACGACGTCTCCATGCCGTCCGGGGAGCAGAGGTAGAGTGCGCGTAGAGCGAGGCGGGGGATCATGCCGGCGGCCGGAGCCCGGCCGCCGTGCCCGCTCGGCCGCTGACATCCTTCGTCTGCGAGGACGAGATGGACTTTCGGATACTCGGTCCCCTCCAGGTGGTGGTGGACATCGATCCCGTTGACCTGGGGCCACCCAAGCAGCGGGCGCTGCTAGCCGGGCTGGTCCTCCATCCCAACGAGATCGTCCCAACCGATCAGATCATCGAGTGGCTATGGGCGGGTGAACCTCCCCGCACCGCGCAGCACTCCGTGCAGATCTACGTGTCCGAGTTGCGCAAGGTGCTGGCGAATGGCGACGTCTCCATGATCGAGACCCGCCCGCCCGGCTACCTCCTCAACGTCGGGCCGGAGGCCATCGATGCCGCCCGCTTCGAGGCCATGGTCGACCGCTCGCGGGCGCTGCTCCACTCGGGTGACCCCGCGGCGATGGCCGAGATGCTGCGAGACGCGCTCGATCTCTGGCACGGTCGGCCCCTGTCCGATTTCGCGTACGAGGAGTTCGCCCAGTCGCACATCCGTCGTCTGGAGTCGATGTGGCTGGGCGCGGCGGAGGATCTGGCCGCAGTCGAACTCGAACTCGGCCATGTCGGCGCCGCCATCCCCGTGCTCGAAGACCTCGTCGGGCGCGCGCCGTTGGCGGAGGGTCCCCGCCGCCTGCAGATGCTGGCGCTCTACCGGGCGGGGAGGCAGGTGGAGGCGCTGCGCACGTACCGGCAGTTCCGCGGCCTGCTGGTCGACGAACTCGGGATCGAACCGAGTGCCGGTCTCCAGGCGCTGGAGGAACAGATCCTGCTCCAGGACCCGGCCCTCGACCCGCCCGCGCCCAGACCTACCTCCGCGGCCCGCGGGGGACTGGCGTCCAACCCGTACAAGGGCTTGAGGGCGTTCGAGGAGGCGGACGCCGACAACTTCTTCGGACGGGATGCGATGACTGCCGAGCTCGTGGACCGTGTGCGGCGCGGACAGCGTCTCGTGGCGGTGGTCGGCCCGTCGGGATCGGGCAAGTCATCGGTCGTGCGGGCCGGACTGCTCCCCCGACTGCGCCAGGGGGCGGTGGACGGCTCGGGCGGATGGCTGTTCGCGACGATCATGCCGGGACGCCACCCGTTCGAGGAACTGGAGGCGGCGTTGCATCGGGTGGCGAGGACGAAGGGGATCGATCTCGGCACGTCGCAGGCGGGTCTCGTGCGGACTGCCCTCCGGCTGCTGCCCGACGACGGCTCGGAGTTCGTACTCGTGGTCGACCAGTTCGAAGAGCTCTTCGCCCTGGTCGACGAGCAGGTCAGGCGGAGCTTCCTGGGTGCGCTGGTCAATGCCGTCGACGGTCCCCACAGTCGGGTGCGAGTGGTGGTCACCCTGCGGGCCGACTTCTACGACCGCCCCCTCGTCTATCCGGCCTTCGCGCCGCTGTTCGTCGACGGCGCCGTGACGGTGACGCCGTTGCAGGCGGCCGAGTTGGAGGCTGCGGTGCGCGAGCCGGCTGCCGGTGTCGGAGTCGAGGTCGAACCGCGCCTCATCACCCAGGTCGTCAGCGACATGGTGGAGCAGCCGGGTGCGCTGCCGCTGCTGCAGTACACGCTCACCGAGTTGTTCGCATCGCGGACGGGGCCGGTGATGACGCTCGAGGAGTACCAGCGGATCGGCGGTCTGAAGGGAACTCTCACGACGCGGGCAGAAGAGATCCTCGCCACGATGACCGAGGACGAACGAGAACTCGCCCGCCAGTTGTTCCTCCGCCTCGTGCGCGTGGACAAGGGCGGACAGAGCACCCGTCGGCGGGTACCTCTCGCCGAGGTGCGGTCCCTGGGACCGGACGACGGATCCGTCGACGAGGTGATCGCCCGGCTCGGCAACGAGCGCCTGGTCGTGTTCGACCGGGATCTCCTGAGTGGCGACGCCACGGTCGAGGTGACACACGAGGCGCTGCTCACCGGCTGGACTCGCATGCGGCACTGGGTCGAA
>CAZCRP010000260.1:0-4626 GCA_964501055.1 uncultured Acidimicrobiaceae bacterium | reverse complement strand
TACTGGTCGAAGACGAGCATCGAACCGTCGGGTGACCAGTCCACCGACGACTGAACGAGTTCGCCGTTCCAGACCATTCTTCTCCCGGTTCCGTCGCTCGCAACTGCATACAGATCCAAGCTCGTCTCTCGTTCTCCGGAGGCGAAGGCCACGTGGTTCCCATCCGGTGATACCGACGGGTTCGCTCCCACCATGCCCGACGCGCTCAAACGTAGCCTCTTGCCGGCGACGAGGGCCCAGACCTCGTTGTCCAGCTGGTAGGCCATGGGATCACAGTCGACTCCCGTTCCCTCAAGCGGACTGCCCCCGCAGGATGTGGCGACCAGCACCAGGAAGACGGCACGACCTCGCAAGGGGTCCCTCAGTGCGTTCGGGCCGTCTCCGGTTCGAGCTCTACTGAGGGCTCGACCCCCGGCAGGCCGCGCAGCGCAAGGTAGAGGGATGCGAGGATCAGCCAGATGGGACCGAAGCCACCGGCGCCGTTGAGGGCCCCGAAGATGGCAAACACCACCACCGTCGGGAGAAGAACGATCACGGTGACGACCCCAAACCAAACCGGCAGAGTGCGATCCTTGAAGGAAAGCCATGCCACCAGCCCGGCAGCGATCTGCACTCCCCACCAGGCGAGGTAGGCAGCGCTGTCGTCGAGCACGAAGAGTGTGTACACGCCCTCGATAGTGAAGTGGTCGGCGGCGAACGCGCCGACCACATATTCGGCGAGGGCGCCCTTGATCCCCGACCCCAGCAGCACCAGAGTTGCCGTCGCCAGCGTGGCGGGCGCCACCGCCAGGGCGGCGAGATCCCTTCGATTCTCCGTCGCCCACCGCCACCATGCGGTGGCGAACATGGTCAGGCACAGCACGGCCACGAGTCCGACTCCCGCGGCGAGGTCGTCCTCACCACTGTTCTGGATCTCCGTTCCTCCGGCGCATCCGGTGAGGATCGCGAGAAGCGCCACGAGTCCGACTCCCGCGGCGAGGTGGTAGGTGCTTCTGTCGAGCATCCCGACGACTTCCGGCCCATACGGTCCGTTGACCCCGGCTGGGTTCTGGGGAAGCGACCGCTGCGCGTCGAGGGGAAGGATCAGAGCCAGTCCCGCCACTCCTCCAGCAAAGCCCCACCACGCCCAGGAGACGCGCTGCCTATTCACGTGCCCGCGAGATTCTCGACTCATTGAAAGTCTCCGCTCTGTTCGTCCCGTTCTCTGTCAGCGCAACGTATGGCCAGCCTGGCTCGGTGTCATCCGTGTACGGGTGGTATGACACTCAATCCTGAGATCGATCCTCCTGGGACGAGAATCAACCTCCGTACCAGTTCAGAACCGAGGGTCGGCGAATTACCGTTGACCGATGACGAGAGCCAACGTTCTCAAGGACGCTCTGTGGCAGTGGGCCGTCCCGTCGGTGGTGCTGATCGTCGGCATATCGGAGGCCCTCGACAACACGACCGGTTCCAGCCAGACCTTTGAAATTGGCGTTGCGCTGGCTTTGGCTCTCCCGCTGGCGATTCGGGCGCGGGCGCCCATTGCCGCGTTTGCGACGATCATCGGAGCCGCCACTGCCCAGTACGTCTTCGGTTCCGCGAGCCAGGCCGCGATCCCGCTGGCGGTGATCGCCGCCTCGCTGGCCGTCGGTCGCCATGCGGAGGAGCCGGTTTCCTGGGTGGCGCCGTTGAGCTGGATCCTCATCACTACCATCGCTTTGCTTTTCGGCGATGAAGAGGCAGTCGACCTCGTCTTCGGAGGGGTCGTGATTGTGGGCGTCTGGTTCCTCGGTCGATCCTTTCGGCTCAGGGCACAGCTCGAGTCAACCCAAGCGGAGCGATCGGCTCTGTTCGTCAAGCAGTCCCGAGAACGAGAAGCCGAGGCGATCGAGAAAGAGCGAGCTCGCATCGCCCGCGAGCTACACGACATTGTCGGGCACGCGACGAGCCTCATCACCATCCGCTTACAGGCCCTTCGCCGCCGACTTCCATCCGATGACCCGACTGCAGAAGAGATCAAGAGCATCGAGAGGGACGCGCGGCAAGCCTTGTCCGATATGCGCCGTGTCGTGGCGGTCATGCGGGAGGCCGAGGCCGAGAGCCGACTCCAACCGCCGCCAGGACTGGACGATATGCCCGGCTTGATCGAGTCGGTACGACGAGCCGGATTCACTGTTCACTCCGAGATCGCACAGCTTCCCGGCACGCTCGACCCGGGAGTTCAGTTGGCTGCTTACCGGGTCGTGCAGGAGGCTCTGACCAACGCCATCCGGCATTCCAACGGGTCGCGGGTCGAGGTCTCCGTATCCGTGGATCGAGCGAACCTCCATATCGAAGTAACGGACGACGGGAGACCTCCTCCGAGGGACCAGAATGGGAGCGGTCTGGTCGGCATGCGGGAGCGAGTAGCCCTCTACGGAGGGAGTTTCTCGGCTGGGCCGGTGGTCGACGGCGGTTATCAGGTCCGGGCGTCCTTGCGGATCCCCGAGGAATCACAGTGATCAGCGTGCTCATCGTCGATGACCAGCGGATCGCCCGAACCGGGTTGCACTCCATGCTCGACAGTTACGGCGACATCGACGTGGTGGGGGAGGCAGAGCACGGTCTTGCCGGAGTCCAGATGGTCCGCGAGCATCAGCCGGACGTCGTCTTGATGGACATTCGCATGCCGGTCATGGATGGCATCGAGGCAACCAAGCGGATCGTGGCTGGTCGAAACCCGCCCCACGTGATCGTCTTGACCACGTTCGACGTCGACGATCTCGTGTACGAAGCATTGCGAGCAGGCGCCGCGGGGTTCCTGCTCAAAGACGCCGATGCGGACGAGATCGCCACCGCCATCCGGGAAGCCGTATCCGGCCGTGCCGTCCTCGATCCGGGGGTCACCAAGCGGATCATCGAACGGTTCGTCCAATCCGAACACGTGACCAAGGAGGTCCCGGTCGAACTGAGCGCCAGAGAAGTCGAGGTCCTCAAGCAGATCGCCAAGGGGTCGAACAATGCCGAGATCGCCGAGTCGCTCTTCCTGAGTGAGGCGACTGTCAAGTCACACGTGCACAGCATCCTCTCCAAGTGCCGGCTACGCGACCGCACCCAGGCGATCATCCTCGCATATGAAACAGGACTGGTCCGGCCTGGCGGGTCGCCGGACCGCGTATGAACCCGTCCGAGTTCACCGGAGGTCGTGAGCGACGGCTCTCATGGGAGTGCCAACACAACGTTGCCGGTCTTCTGGCCCGTCTCGACGTACTGGGCCGCCTCCACGACCTTCTCCAGCGGATACGTCCGGTCCACCACCGGTTGGTAGGCGCCCTCCTCGAGCAGGCGCTTGACGAGCAGCACATCGTCTTTTCGATACCGGGGCGGGAGTTGGACGAGAACCTTGCGCTTGCCGATCCACCGCGTTGATGGTGCGAAGAAGATATTCAGGTACCCGTCGGTCGGCAGAAAGACGCCTCCCTCGACGAGCGCACGCCGGTCCTGCACGAACGAGCGCTTGCCGACCGCGTCGAATATCACGTCGTATGTCTCGCCGTTCCGGAAGTCTTCGCGCGTGTAGTCGATGACCCGGTCAGCGCCGAGCGATTGCACCAGATCGACATGTCCGGTGCCACAGACCGCAGTGACTTCTGCACCGAGGTGCTTCCCGAGCTGGACCCCGGCCGTGCCCATCGACCCAGATGCGCCGTACACGAGGAGACGCCGGCCACGCAGCTCGACGAGACGGAGGCAGTTCAGCGCGAGGATCGCACCGTCGCTCACCGCTGCCGCCTCCACGAAGGTCATGCCGATCGGAATCTCGGCGACCGGGGAGGCCTCGCGGACACAGAGGAACTCCGCGTTCGCTCCGAACCCGCCGGTGCTGCCGAAGACTCGGTCACCCGGCTCGAACTCCGTTACCCCAGCGCCGGTGCGTTCCACCACACCGGCGAAGTCGCTGCCCGGTATCCGATGTCGGGGATGTCGCAACCCCGTCACGAACCGGGACGGGAACGGTTTCGCCGCCCGCCACGCCACGTCCGAACGGGTCACGGCCGACGCGTGCACCCGAACGAGGAGTTGATCATCCATGGGGGACGGTGCCGCCACCTCGTCTACCCGCAGCACCTCGGCCGGTCCGTATCGGTCGTGGACCACGGCTCTCATCGGATGCGGTGGATCGGTCCGCCACGGCGCCACGCGCGGCGATCCCCGACACCTCCAGCTCGACACGGACCCGCTCGACCGCGTCCTCCACGATCCGCCGGTGGTCGAAGGCCAGCTCCAGCTCGCCATTGAGCACGTCCGAAACGGGGATCAGCTCGGCGGCGGCCGCATCTGAGCCCCCTGCGACCACTCCGACATCTCGCAATACGGCCAAGTAGGCGACCGTGACGACATTGAGGCGTGGGTCTCTACCGGGGTCGCCGTACGCGCCGAACTGCGCCAGGAGGCTCGCCCCGTCGACGCCGGTCTCCTCTCGCAACTCGCGCAGCGCTGCCTCGTCGAGCGTCTCGTCGGGGCGCTTGAAACCGCCGGGGATCGCCCACATCCCCTCGAAGGGCGCCTCACCGCGGCACACGAGCACCACCTGAAGAACCCCGTCCGACATCGTGAAGACGACCACGTCAACGGTGACGGCGAAAGCCGGAAACTCCCTGGCGT
>CAZCRP010000259.1:0-4632 GCA_964501055.1 uncultured Acidimicrobiaceae bacterium | reverse complement strand
GTCGGTCGTCGCCCACCCGGCCCACGAAGCGCGCTCGCCCACCGAGGCGGACGATCGCCACCGAGGCGGTGGCGGCCGGGCCTCCCACCGACTCCTCGACGGTGCGGGCGAACTGCTTGGTTCCTGCCTGGGGTGCCTCGTCGACCGTGAAGACTAGGTCGACGACCGACAGCCCGAGGCACACGATCAGCGGAGGGTCCACACGCCCACGCTACCGGGGACAGCGGTGGGCGAGTCGGGCGGGTCGCCTACGGTGGACCGATGACCACGCGCATCCTCACCGTATGCCTCGGCAACATCTGCCGCTCTCCTGCGGCGGCCGCAGTGATCCGGTCGGAAGCGGCAGCGGCGGGCATCGACGTCGAGGTGGACTCCGCCGGCACCGCCGCCTACCACGTGGGTGAACCTCCCCATCCCCAGTCGGTGGCCGCCGGGAACCGGCGCGGGTACCGCGTGGACGGCACCGCCCGCCAACTCCGCGGCGACGATTTCACCGCGTTCGACCTGATCGTGACGATGGACGAGTCGAACCTGCGCAACGTCGAACGGCTGCGCCCTGCTGGCGCCGGCGCCCGGGTCGTGCCATTTCGCTCCTTCGATCCCACCGCCACCGACGGGGAGATTCCCGACCCGTGGGGCAAGCCGGACACGGCCTACGAGCACATGTACGACCTGATCGAGCGGGCGGCCCGCGGCCTGGTCGCCGGCCTCACCGATGGCGAGGGTTGACGCCTCCCGTCCTGAGCATCCACTTCGTCAACGTGTACGTCTTCTGGCGGATCCGGCGGCGGAGCGACGCGCGGTGGAACGCCCCTGCCGATCGAGCCGCAGGCCCTGCCGCCCCCGCGCTACTCGGCCGGCTCGCTTCCGGCGCTCAGCCTTCCGAGGGCCGGGCGACGCCAGAAGAGGGCCAGTTGGGTGGCGGCTGCCAGCAGGCCGAGGGCGGCGATCGCCAATCCGGTCCACCCGTCGAACCGCTCGGCGGTGCCGATGAGGGCGTCGATCGACAGCGGGCCGGGCCCGGCGACGGCGACGACTGCCCCGGCGACGACCATCGTGACGACGAACTCGTACCCCTCGTCCGGGCGGTGGAACACGAAGAAGCCGGCGAAGCGATGGATCGACCAGAAGGCCACTGCCATCACGCCGATCACGCCGGCCACGGCGAAGCTCGTCAGGAATCCGGCGACAAGCGCCACGCCGAGCGCGATCTCGCCGTACGCGGACAACTGCGCCTGCACGCGGGGATGGCGAAAGCCCTTCGATCCGAACCACTTGGCCGTGCCGTCGAGGGAACGGCGGTGGTTCCGCCCGTGGGCGAAGATGACCACCCCGAGCCACATCCGGAGCACGGTCACCATCACCTCGATCGGATCCATTTCGCCTCCTCGGGCGCGCAGCTCCCGATCATCCGGCCATCATTCCAGCGCCGCCGCCAGCACGTCGTCGATCGAGCCCACGACGTGGAAAGTCATCTCGGCGCGCACCGCGTCCGGCACGTCGTCCAGATCCACCTCGTTGCGGGTCGGCACGATCACCTCGGTGATCCCGGCCCGGTGGGCAGCGAGCACCTTCTGCTTCACGCCCCCGATCGGCAGCACCTTGCCCTGCAGGGTCACCTCGCCCGTCATGCCGACCTGGCCCTTCACTCGGCGTCCGGTGAGGAGCGAGACGAGGGCGGTGGTCATCGTCACCCCGGCCGAAGGTCCGTCCTTGGGGACGGCACCGGCGGGAACATGCAGATGGACCCGACCGTCCAGCGCGCCGGACGAGATCCCGAGACGCTCGGCGTTCGCCTCGATGTAGGACACCGCGATGCGGGCAGACTCCTTCATGACGTCGCCCAGTTGACCGGTGAGGGTGAGGCCACGCTCACCGGCGGTGACCGAAGCCTCCACGAAGAGCACGTCGCCTCCCGCCCCCGTCACCGCCAGACCGGTGGCGACCCCGGGTACGTCGGTGCGGTCCTTGGCTTCGTCCTTCCACACCTTGGGCTTCCCGAGATGGGTGGCGACGTCTTCGTGGTCCACGATCACCGGCTCCGGCGTCTCCGCCTCCCTGGCGATCCGGGTGGCCACCTTGCGGGTCAGCTTCCCGAGCTGACGCTCGAGGTTCCTGACCCCCGCCTCACGCGTGTACCGATCGACGATCGCGGCCAGCGCGGCCTCGGTGACGGTGATCTCCTCGGGCTCGAGACCGGCACCTCGCACCTGCCGGGGCAGCAGGTGATCGCGGGCGATGTCGACCTTCTCCGCATCGGTGTAGCCGTCGATCCTGATCACTTCGGTGCGGTCGAGCAGCGGCGCCGGGATGGTCTCGACGACGTTGGCGGTGGCGATGAACACCACCTGGGACAGATCGAGATCGAACTCCAGATAGTGATCGCGGAACGTGTGGTTCTGCGCGGGGTCGAGCACCTCCAGCAACGCCGAAGACGGATCGCCGCGCCAGTCGCTGCCTACCTTGTCCATCTCGTCGAGGAGGAACACGGGGTTCATCGACCCCGCCTCGATGAGCGCCCGCACGACCCGCCCGGGACGCGCGCCGACATAGGTCCGTCGATGGCCGCGGATCTCGGCCTCGTCCCGCACCCCGCCGAGTGCCACCCGAACGAACGAACGGCCCAGCGCCCTGGCCACCGACTCGCCGAGCGACGTCTTGCCGACGCCGGGAGGGCCCACCAAGAGGAGAATGGCGCCATCGCGACGATCGTCCTGATCCAGCCCGCGGGCACTGCGCAGCTTGCGGACGGCCAGGTATTCGATGATCCGTTCTTTGACATCCTGCAGGCCGTTGTGGTCGGCGTCGAGCACCGCCCACGCCTCGTCCAGGTCGAGCCGATCCTCGGTCCGGGTCTCCCACGGGACCTCGAGCACGGTGTCGAGCCAGGTGCGGATCCACGAGTGCTCCGGGGACTGCTCGCTCATCTTCTCGAGTCGGGTGATGTCACGGGTGACCGCCTCCAGCACGTGCTCGGGCAGATCCCGCTCCGCCAGCTTGGCCCGGTAGTCGGAGCCGGCGTCCCCTTCTTCGCCCAGTTCCTTGCGGATGGCCTCGAGCTGTTGGCGCAGGAGGTATTCGCGCTGGGACTTGTCGATGTTCTCGGCTGCCTGGTCGCGCACCTTGCGACGCAGTTCCAGGGTGCCGAGTACCTCACGCATCCAATCGAGGAGCAGGCCGAGACGCTGGCGGATGTCCAGGGTCTCGAGCAGCTTCACCTTCTGTTCCAACGTGAGGTCGGGCGAGTAGACCGCCAGGTCGGCCAGCTGGCTCGGATTCTCCATCCCCAGGATGCGCTCGGCCACCGCCCCCACCCCGCGGTGCTCGAGCACTTCGGTCACGATCGCTCGATACTCGGCGACGAGCGGGTCCAGTTCCTCGTCGACGATGTCGACCTCGGGATAGGCCTCCGCCTCGACCCACAGCGCCCCGTTCTCATCGGTCGACCCTGCGCCGACCCGCGCCCGGGCCATGCCCGAGACGACGACGTTGCCGTCGTCGTCCGCATCCTGGATCTCGGCCAAGGTGCCGACCGAGGCGTAACGGCCGTCGAGCCGCGGCACCAGCAGCAGTTGGCCGTCGGACCGGGCCGCGGCGGCGACGGCGGTGCGCCCTTCGGCGGTCTCGATCCGCAACGTGACCGTCATGTGCGGGAAGACGACGCCGTTGCGCAACGGGAGGACCGGAAGGCTCAGTTGAGTGGTCTGCGGCATACGTGGATGCTCCTGGTGCGGGTAATGGTCATTACACGAACCGCTTCCGCCGCCGACAAATTCCGACAAATCGGAAATATGACACGAGGTGACTCAGGTTGTACTGTCCACACCTACTCAGATCACCCCAACAAGGAGACCTTCCCATGCCGCGTGCCGTCGGAATCGACCTCGGAACCACGAACTCGGTCATCGCCATCCTCGAAGGAGGCGAGCCCACCATCATCGCCAACGCCGAAGGCGGGCGCACGACCCCGTCCGTCGTCGCCTTCAAGGACGGAGACGTGCTCGTCGGCGAGGTCGCCAAGCGCCAGGCGATCACCAATCCGGACAACACCATCCGTTCGGTCAAGCGCCACATGGGCACCGACTGGAGCCAGACGGTGGCCGGCAAGGGGTACACCCCCCAGGAGATCTCGGCCCGCATCCTCATGAAGCTCAAGCGCGACGCCGAGTCGTTCCTCGGCGACACCGTGACCGATGCCGTCATCACCGTTCCCGCCTACTTCGGTGATGCCCAGCGGCAGGCGACGCAGGAAGCAGGCCAGATCGCCGGACTCAACGTCCTGCGCATTATCAACGAGCCCACCGCCGCCGCCCTCGCCTACGGCCTGGAGAAGGAGGACGACCAGACGATCCTCGTCTTCGACCTCGGTGGGGGTACCTTCGACGTGTCGGTCCTCGACATCGGCGACGGCGTGTTCGAAGTCAAGGCGACCGCGGGGGACACCCACCTCGGTGGTGACGACTGGGACGACGCCGTCATGAAATGGCTCGTGACCGGCTTCAAGAACGACCACGGAGTAGACCTCTCCGCCGATCGCATGGCCAGCCAGCGCCTGAAGGAAGCCGCCGAGAAGGCGAAGATCGAACTGTCGTCGGTGTCCGAGACGGAGATCAACCTGCCGTTCATCACCGC
>CAZCRP010000258.1:0-4641 GCA_964501055.1 uncultured Acidimicrobiaceae bacterium | reverse complement strand
CGGCGCCTCGCCCAGATGGAGGCCGAGGGGACGACCTTCGTCACCTCGGTCGAGATCGGGCTCGACGTCACCGCGGCCGACCTGCGGGATCGCTTCGATGCCATCGTGCTCGCCGGTGGCGCCACGGCCAGGCGTGACCTGCCCATTCCGGGTCGCGAGCTGGACGGCATCCATCAGGCGATGGAGTACCTCCCGTGGGCGAACCGGGTCCAGCAGGGTGATGTGGCCGACCCGCCGATCACCGCCGCCGGCAAGCGGGTGATCATCATCGGTGGCGGGGACACCGGCGCGGACTGTCTCGGAACCGCCCACCGGCAGGGTGCGGCCTCCGTGCACCAATTCGAGATCATGCCCCGCCCGCCGGACATCCGGAGCGAGTCGACCCCGTGGCCGACGTATCCGCTCCAATACCGCATCTCCTCGGCCCACGAGGAAGGAGGGGCCCGCGAGTTCTCGATCAACACCGAGGCCTTCGCAGGCGACAGCGACGGACGCGTCACCGCCCTCAAGACCCACCGGGTGGAGGCCACGATTACCGACGGGCGCCTGAAGTTCGAGAAGGTGGCGGGGAGCGAGGAGGAGTTCCCCGCCGACCTCGTGCTGCTGGCGATGGGATTCACGGGACCGGAGCGGAGTCCGATGCTGGAACAGTTCGGCGTGGAATTCGACGGGCGGGGCAACGTCGGGCGGGACAGCACCTGGCAGACGAGCGCCGCAGGGGTCTTCGTGGCGGGCGACATGGGGCGCGGCCAATCCCTCATCGTGTGGGCCATCGCCGAGGGGCGCGCCGCGGCGGCCGCGGTCGATCGCCACCTGGAGGGCTCCACGCTGCTCCCCTCCCCACTCGATCCGACTGCCGCTCCTCTCCGCTGAGGTCGACGATGCCGGTGATCGTCGTCGGAGCGGACACCCCCACCGGGGCCGCGATCCTCGATGCCCTCCTCGAGCCCGACCGCGAGGTGCGGGCCTTCGTGAGCGACGCCGCGACCGCCGAAGCACTGAGGGTGAGGGGCGTCAAGGTGGCATTGGGGGACGTGTCGGATGCCTCGCACGTGGCAGGGGCCTGCACCCGCTGTTTCAGCGCGGTGCTCGTAACCGAAGCCGCCACCGATGGACGGGAGCGATCCTTCGCCCGTACCCGGGAGGCGGTCCTCGATGCCTGGGCGGAAGCGGTGGCGGACGCCGGGGTGAGGCGCGTCATATGGGTGGGCGAAGGCGCCCGCGAGGTGAAGGCTCCGGAATCGGCCGTAGTCCCGTCGACGGACCCGGACATTCCCGGCAGGGTCGCCGCCCTCGACGACGCCGCCAGCCTGTGACGCCGGCTGCAACTCCCGAGACGCCCGAACCCTGGGCTCCCAGCTACCGCCGCGGTACTCCTGAACCCTGGGTTCCCAGCTACCGCTGGGGTACTTGGGAGCCCAGGGTTCAGTTGAGACGGTGGGCGAGGTCGGCGAGGCGTTCGGCCTGAACCGTGCGCAGGGCGCGATCGTGGGCCAGCAGCAGCAAGTCGTAGGGGTCGAGCGGGCGTCCGTCGCGATGGATCTCGAAGTGGGTGTGTGGAACGGTGCCCCGGGCGTTGCCCGAATCACCGACGAACCCGATCACCTGGCCGGCGTCGACGAACGAACCGACGGCGATCCCGGGAGCGAACGCCGTCCCGAAGCCGCCGCGTCCGTTGCGAGTGCCGGGCTGGTCGGTGTTGAGATGCATGTACCACGAGGTCCAGCCGGATCCGTGATCGACGAGGAGATATGCGCCCGCCCGCGGTGAGATCGACATCCGGGTCACGACCCCCGGCGCGATCGCATAGACCGGCGAGCCCTTGGGGGCGTGGAGATCCACCCCGATGTGGACGTGACCGCCGGCCCGCCGCGCCCCGAAGGTGTCGAGGAACCAGGTGACCTCGGGATCCTGCGGGAAGACGATGTACAGCCTGTCCACCCTGTCCTCGGTGATGATCTGTTGATCGGCGAGCGCGGGAAGGGGCAGCAGCGCGATCAGCGCGAGCGCGAGAGCCAATGGACGACGTGAAGTCATGGAGGTGCTCCTTGGGAAGCCGGGCATGGTCGCGGCGGAGGACTGACACGTCAAAACCGCCGGACGGTCGGTCCGGCGGTCTTGCCTGCACCGCATCCCCCACTCGTGGTGCTTCCACCAGTCCCTGGCTGGAATGGGTCAGGACCATCGTTATCGACAGCCCCGGGCGAGAACTTGAGTCAGTTGAAGAGAGAATCGATGGCGGCCAGCGCCTGGTCGGCGGACGTGACCTTGACGGTCACCATCCCCAGTTCCCGTGCCGGCTTCAGGTTCAGCCCCAGGTCGTCGAACATCACGCATTCGCCGGGCTCGACTCCCAGCCGGTCGAGACAGATGCGGTAGATCCTGGGCTCGGGCTTGCGGGTGCCCTCGACGACGGATTCCACCACCACGTCGAAGTGGCGAGCGACGCCGTCGCCGATGGGTTGCCAGTTGTTGGTCAGTGCCGCCAGCTGCAAGCCGCGGGCTCGCAAGCCGTCCACAGCCCGCAGCATTGCCGGTCGAACCCGGATGGAAGCGTCGATCTCGGCGAGCAAGGCAGCCGTGTCGACGTCCAGCCCCACTTCGGCGAACTCGGTGGCGAAGTCCTTCAGAAAGGCCGCTCGGTCGACCTCCCCTCGCTCGTGCCTGGCCCACGCACCCCCGTCGCCGCGGGCGACCACGAGTCGGTTGACGGTGCCGAGCGGAATTCCATGGCTGCGCTCGAAGTCGGTGATGGCGTCCAACGGTGAGTCGAGCACCACCCCGCCTAGATCGAAGATGACGGCGCGCAGCGTCACGACCCGCCGAGCCGGAGTTGGATCAGCTCGATCTGGTCGTCCAGCATCTCCGCCGCCCGCTCCAACCGCTCTCTGGGTCCGGCGGCGACGAGCAGCGCGTAGGAGTCGAGCGGTGTCACGGGTACGAGGGCCGCCAACTGGTAGGAGGTCGCTACCGGATCGTCGCCCAGATCGAGGTCGATATCGGCGGTGTCGGCCCCCAACTCGGACGCCAGCACCAGCATCTTCTCCAACCGCGCCCTCACGGGCCCCCGCAGATCGTCGATCGCCTCGACCGGATCCGCCATCGACTCGACCAGCGCCCACGGGTGGGGATCGTCCTCCAACCACTCCACCACCCGGATTCGCTCGACGCCGGCGGCCACGATCGCACTGTGGCCGTCACCGAGATCCTGATGGGCCAGCACTCGCAACCGGGTGCCGACGTCGGAGCGAACGTCGCCTCCGCCCACTTCGAACCCACGCTCGATGAGCACTGAGCCAAAGCTGCAGTCGTCCTCCAGGACGGCCTCGAGCAGTGTCCGGTACCGGGGCTCGAAAACCCGCAGCGGCACCCCGCTGTAGGGGAAGACGACGCTCCCCAGCGGGAACATCCGCAGCCGTTCGGCTGCCGGAGTCAAGAGGGTCTCGGGCGGACCGAGAACCGCAGGCGGCTGGCGACCTCGTTGTTGAGCATCACCACGAACGAATACGCCCCCGCCGCGGGGAAGGAGAGGTTGTTGAAGGTGAACGAACGGGCGACGCCGACATCGCTTCCTTCCGGAATTCCCTGCGGTCGCGCCACCTTCACACCCTGCGCCACGGGCGCAGTCGGCAGCACGCGGCCGCCGTCCTCGTCCTGCAGGTCGACTCCGATCACCAGCACCTGATCGGTCCAACTCCACGGGACCCGCACCCTCAATCCCACCCCGAGGGTCGGATAGCGCGCAGGGAAGTCATTCACGAACAACGTGTCCCACCCGCCTCCGAGAACGTACAGCTTGCCCTGCACCACTTGCACGGCGTCGGCCAACAGCGCGAAGTCGACGGTAGGTCTGATCTCTTCGGTGGTCACGACGGCGATGCTACCCGGGCCGCCATTCGGTACTCCGGTCCCGCTTGTTTATCGTCTTGCCCTCATCGCATCCCCGCCCATCGAGGAGCCCACCCGTGCCAGCAACCCCTATCCCTCCCGCCTCTGGGCGGCTCGGCGTCCTGCTTCCTGGCATGGGCGCGGTGGCGACCACGTTCATCGCCGGAGTGCTCGCAGCTCGCAAGGGCCTCTCGTCGCCGATCGGCTCGATGACGCAGATGGGCACGATCCGACTGGGGAAGCGCACAGACAACCGCTCTCCGCTCGTGCGGGACTTCGTGCCGCTGTCGTCGCTGGAAGATCTCGTGTTCGGGGGATGGGACCCCTATTCGGAGGATGCGTACTCGGCTGCGATGCGGGCCGGGGTGCTCGAGCCCGCCCTGCTCGAGTCGGTGGGCGAGGAGATGCGCGCCGTCACCCCCATGCGGGCGGTGTTCGACGGGCGGTGGGTGTCGCGCCTCGAGGGCACGGACCACGTCGTGGCCCACGATGGGCACATGGAGGCGGTGGAGCGGCTGGTGGAGGACATCGAGGGGTTCCGGGCCGAGAACCGCTGCGAACGGCTGGTGATGGTGTGGTGCGGCTCGACCGAGGCGTACGAGGAGCCGACCGCCGTCCATGAGTCGTTGGCGGCGTTCGAGGAGGGATTGCGACAAGACGATCCGTCGATCTCACCCTCCCAGCTGTACGCCTACGCCGCGTTGACGACCGGCGTGCCCTTCGCCAACGGCGCGCCCAACCTCACCGTCGACT
>CAZCRP010000257.1:0-4646 GCA_964501055.1 uncultured Acidimicrobiaceae bacterium | reverse complement strand
GGGCCTCACCGCCACGGCACTCACCGACGACGATGCGGTCGGGCCGCATACGCAGGGTGTTCCGGACCAAATCACGAATGGTGATCGCGCCCTTGCCTTCGATGTTGGCGGGGCGGGTCTCCAGCGACAGAACGTGGTCCTGGTGGAGTTGCAGCTCGGCGGCGTCCTCCACCGTGACGATGCGCTCGTCACCGGGCAGATACGACGACATCACGTTGAGGGTGGTGGTCTTACCGGAGCCGGTGCCGCCGGAGATGATCACGTTGAGCCGCCCCACCACGCACGCCCGCAGGAAGTCGGCGGTGCGCTGGTCGAAGGTGCCGAACTTGATGAGGTCGGACTCGGTGAACGGGTCGACGGCGAACTTGCGGATCGTCAGGAACGGCCCACCGAGGGCGAGGGGATGGATGACGGCGTTGACACGGGAGCCGTCCGGGAGGCGGGCATCCACCATCGGGGTGGCCTCGTCGACCCGGCGGCCGATCTGGCCGACGATCTTGTCGATGATGCGCCGCAGGTGGGTCTCGTCGACGAAGCGGATGTCGGACTTGGTCAGCTTGCCCTTCTTCTCCACGAAGATGTCGTAGGGGCCGTTGACCATCACCTCGGTGACGTCGGGGTCGTTCAGCAGCGGGTCGATGGGGCCGTAGCCGAGGACGTCGGAGGCGATCTCGTTGAGGAGCGCCTTGCGGTCCTGACCGGAGAGCGGGAGGCTGTGCTCCTGTTCGATCGCCCACTCGAGCATCTCCATGACGCGGAGACGCAGCTCGGCGTCGGACATCTGGCGGTCGTACAGGGTCGGGCCCAGCTCCTCCACCACCTTGAAGTGGAGACGCCCCCGCAGCTCCTGGATGGCTTCCGACCGCTGGCCGGCAAAGCTCGAGACTTCGGTTGTTTTCGCTGCTGCAACACGTTCTGACAGCGATGCCATGTGAATCGACCCCTCGTGAACTTCTGGCAGCCCGTACGCGGGCTACGACGAATTACCCCGTTAGCTTCGACGGAAAAGTCCGCCACCTGAAGCGGCTTGTGCCTTGCCCCCCGTCACCAATGCGAAGACCTCCCCGAACCCCTTCGCCACTTTCGACTTCGGTTGTGATTCAACCACAGGCCGACCCTCATTCACGGAAGCGGCCACATCGCCGTCCGACGGGATGCGGGCCATGATCTGTGACTTCAGCGCCCCCTCGATCTCGCGGTCGTCCAGCCTCGCCCTGGCGTTCGAGCGGTTGAGGACCAGGCGCACCTTGTTGGTGGGGAACTTCAGCAGCCGCAGCGTCTCGAGCGCCAGCTTGGCGTTCTTCACCGACGGCAGATCCATGTCGACCACCATCATCACCTGGTCCGACTTCTCGAGCAGCGACAGCAGCAGCTCGTCGAGCAGCGAGGCGGTATCCACCACCACGTAGTCGAACATCGTCTTCATCAGCTCGATGATCTGCAGCAGGCCGGCGGTGGTGATGTCGTCGGCGAACGCCGGCTCCAGCGGGGCGGCCAGCACCTTCAGACCGGTGGTGTGGGTGGTGAGGATCGAATCCAACAGCTGCTCGTCGAGACGGTGCAGCTCGGCGGCGGCGTTCACCACCGTGAACTTCGGCTCCAACTGCAGCACCAGGCACACGTCGCCGAACTGGAGGTCGGCGTCGACCAGCGCCACCTTGCTGTTGGGCTGCTGGGCGAGGAGCACCGCCAGGTTGGTGGCGACGACCGTCTTGCCGCTGCCCCCCTTCGCCGACATGACCGTGACCACCTCACCGGTGGGCGGGCCCTCCAGGACGGCGGTGCTGCCGGGCCGCGACGCCTGCATCTTGAGGACGTCGGAGGAGAACTGGCTGATCGCCGCCGCGATCTTCTCCTCGGTGAGCGGCGCCTCGATCACGTCGGACACGCCGCGCTGCATGGCGGCCCGCAACAGGTTGGCGGTCACCGACTCGGCCACCACCAGCGAGATGAGCGTCGGGTCGGCGGCCCGCAGGTCGCGGACGGCATCCAGGGCCGACTCCTTGGCGTAGGAGGGGCCGAGGATGACCATCCGCAGGTTGCCGCCTTCGACGGCGGAGAGGGCGTCGCTGATCGTGCGGGCCGTCGGCAGCCCCCCATCGAAGAGACGCTTGGCCTCGTCGATGAAGTCGTCGTCGTCGTCGATGACGAGCAGATTGTTCTCGGTCAGCGACACGCCAATCCTTTCACCCTCCGAAGATGTCCTGCAGCAGGTCACCCTCGAACAGGTTCTCAATCGTCACCCCGAGGGTATCGGCTTCCACGAAGTCTGGTGGAACCAGCGTGTAATACAGCGCGCCCGCCTGCTGGGCGAACACCAGCCGCTCGGCGATGTCAGGCGTGACCTCCAAGGTGAAGACCGTCGTCAGGGCGCCGGGGGTGTCACCCTCCTGCACCTGGGCGGAGGTCTGGTCGCCACTGGCGTCCACCACCGGCGGGGCGTCCGGGTCGGGGCGGACGTCGGTGCCCACCGCGATCACCCGCAGACCCTGCAGCACGTAGCGGGTGTAGGTCACGGTGGCGACCCCCTCGCCGGTCTCCTCGTCCGTCACCTCCACCGGGATGCCGAAGTCGGGCGCGGACTCGGCCAGCGCCGTCAGCTGGAAGTCGATGTCGATGGTGATGATGGCGTTGATGCGGTCGCCGGGGCGGACGAAGCCGTTCACGCCCTGGATCGCCCCCGGGGAGATGGTGATCGCCTGGGTCCCCTCAGCCAGCAACTCGGCCAGCGGGGTGATCTGGACGGTCAGCTCCACCCACTGGGACTGGGTGAGGATGCCGTTCTGGGAGATCGGCCCGGCGGCCACCCGTCCCCGCAGCACCTGTTCGAGCTGGGAGAAGTCGTCTTCGGAGGTGGCGGTGATGGCATCGGCGGGCAGGTCCTGACGCTGCTCGGTGCTCGGCGTGTACAGGATCCCCCGGTTCTGGAGGACGAAGTTGCCTTCCGTGCCCTCGGCCAGCGGCTGCACCGCCCGGAACACCCGCACCTGCTCTTGACCCGCGAGCAGATCCTGCTCGAAGTTCGTCAGGTACTGGAAGATCGAGAAAGCGGCTACGCCGGCGAGAACCAGCGCCACCACCAAGACCAACGCTCTCCTACCCATCAATGCTCCTCATTTGCTCAACTCCGGTAACGGCCGGACACATTCGATCCGGTCGTGCCAACGGAGCAACGGCCCCCGTCGAGCTCCCCGCGTGCGCGTTCTGTTGTGTTTCCGTTTCGTAGTTGCACGATTCGGCCTTCCAGACGTTACAGGCGTGACGACCGTCCACTGGTTTTCGTCGGGCCTGAGAGGCGACTTGAGGTCGAATCGTCCAAGGGTCGCAGACCGGCCGGAGCCGTCCAAGGACCCCGGCGTCAGCGACGGCCGATGCCGCGCTCCTTCAACTCCTGCAGGATCGCCTCGAGCGACGCATCCACCGCCACCGGTGGACGCTCCTCGGCCTCGGGGCCGAACTCACGCTCGAACTCGCGGCGCGGCGGGCGCTTGCGCGGCGCCGACGCCGAGCTGGGAGCCTGCTGTTGCTCGCGCTCCTTCCAGTCGGGAAGCGCCTGCTTGATCGACAAGCTCACCCGACGGCGCTCGTCGTCCAACTCGGTGATCTTGGCGGTGACCGGCTGGCCGATCGACAGCTCCAACTCGGGTGACTCCACCCGGTGGACGGCGATCTCCGAGACGTGCACCAGACCCTCGACCCCGTCGGTGATCGAGACGAACGCCCCGAATGGCACGGTCTTGATGACCTTGCCCTCGACGACCTGACCCACCTCGTGGTCGCGCTCGAAGACCACCCACGGGTCCTCCAGCGTCTGGCGGATCGACAGCGAGATGCGCTCGCGATCCAGATCCACCTCGAGCACCTTGACGGTGACCTTGTCGCCCACCTTCACCACCTCGGAAGGGTGGTTGACGTGCTGCCAGGACAACTCCGACACGTGGACCAGTCCGTCCATGCCGCCCAGATCGACGAAGGCGCCGAAGTTGACGACGCTGGACACGACACCCTCGCGGACCTCGTCCTCGGCCAACCCGTCGAGGAAGGCGGTGCGCTGTTCGGCCTGCTCCTCCTCCAGGTATGCCCGGCGGGACAGGACCACGTTGTTGCGGTTGCGGTCCAGCTCGATGACCTTCGCCTCGATCTCGGTGCCGATGAACGGGTCGAGATCGCGGACGCGGCGCAGATCCACCAGCGAGGCGGGGAGGAAGCCGCGCAGGCCGATGTCGACGATGAGACCGCCCTTCACCACTTCGATGACGGTGCACCTGACGGTCTCCCGGGAATCGGTGATCTGCTGGATGCGGCCCCAGGCGCGCTCGTACTGGGCGCGCTTCTTCGAGAGGATGAGGCGACCCTCGTCGTCCTCCTTGTTGAGCACCAGCGCCTCCACCCGGTCGCCGACCTTGACGACGTCCTTCGGATCGACGTTCTTGCGGATCGACAGTTCCTCGGTGGGGATCAGACCCTCGGACTTGTACCCGATGTCGAGCATCGCCCCGTCCTGGTCGACGTTGACCACGGTGCCCTCGACGATGTCGCCCTCTTTGAACTCGAGGACGGTGGCGGCGATGGCGGCCTCGAAGTCGTCCAGGATCTCGTCGGACAGACCGCTGAGGTCGGGCGCGACGATGGCGGCGGGACCGGGC
>CAZCRP010000256.1:0-4662 GCA_964501055.1 uncultured Acidimicrobiaceae bacterium | reverse complement strand
AACTCGCCAGGGATCTGAAGCGGCGGGGCTGGACCTTCGTCGGTCCCACCACGGTCTACGCCTTCATGCAGGCGATGGGCCTCGTGAACGACCACCTCGCCGGATGCGCGGCGAGGGAGGCGGCGGAACGCTCCCGCACCTCAGCTGCTGCGACCGTCGGCTGAGCCTCTGGACCGGTAGCCTCGCCCCGCGATGACGCCCGCTCCTCAGCTCACCATCGGCATCGAAGAGGAGTACCTGCTCGTCGACCTCGAGACCCGCAACCTGCTGGCCGATCCGCCCACCGAGTTGTGGGAGGGCGCCTACGACCGGATCGAGGGCCGGGTCAGCCGCGAACTGCTGCGGGCGCAGATCGAGGTGGGCACCATGCCCCATCAGCACATCGCCGACGCCGCTCACGATCTGCGCTTCCTCCGCCGCAGCCTGGCCGAGGTCAGCGCCGAACACGGGGCAGCGATCATCGCCGCCTCCACCCATCCCTTCGCACTGTGGTGGGAACAGGTCACCAGCGAGGGCGACCGCTACAAGATGCTGGCCGAGGATCTCGGCGTCGTCGGCCAGCGGATGGTGATCTGCGGCATGCACGTCCACGCCGGCGTGGAAGACCCGGAACTGCGCATCGACCTGATGAACCAGGTCACCTACTTCCTTCCCCACCTCCTGGCCTTGTCGACCTCGTCGCCGTTCTGGGGCGGGTACAACACCGGGCTGAAGAGCTACCGGATGAACGTGTTCCGCACCATGCCCCGCACCGGGCTCCCCGAGGAGTTCGCCAGCTGGGCCGAGTACCAGCGTCACATCCAGGTGCTGGTGGACGCCGGACTGATCGAGGACGGTTCCAAGGTGTGGTGGGACGTGCGACCCTCAATCCGCTACCCGACCCTGGAACTGCGGGTGACCGACATCTGCACCCGCTGGCAAGACGCCATCACCATCGCCGCCCTCTATCAATCGCTGCTGCACATGCTGTACCGGTTGCGGCGCACGAACCAGAAGTGGCGCCGCTACGCCAACCTGCTGGTAGCCGAGAACATCTGGCGAGCCCAGCGCTACGGGGCGCGGGGGGAACTGATGGACTTCGGCGTCGGACGGCTCGTCCCCTTCCCCGATCTGATCGACGAGTTGGTCGAGCTCGTCAGGGTCGACGCCGTCGAGCTGGGCTGCGTCGAGGAGGTGGAACGCGCCAGGGTGATCGCCGTCGAGGGCACGTCGGCGCAACGACAGGTCACCGTCTACGAGGACGCCATCGCCGCCGGCAGCTCCCAGGACGAAGCGCTGCGGGCGGTGGTCGACGAACTGATCGTCGACACCGTGCGGGATACCTGAAACTCCCCTCCCTCGGTACATTCGAAGGGGTCCGCCAGAGGGGATCTTTCCATGCCGATCCGCATCGCCGTCCAGCTGCAGCCACAGCATGCCGACTACCGCGACATTCGCGCCGCCGCCATCCGCGCCGAGGAACTGGGGGTGGACATCGTCTACAACTGGGATCACTTCTTTCCGCTGCGGGGCGACGACGACGGCAAGCATTTCGAGTGCTGGACGATGCTGGCGTCATGGGCAGAGGTGACCGAGCGAGTCGAGATCGGGGCGCTGGTCACCTGCAACTCGTACCGCAATCCCGACCTCCTCGCCGACATGGCCCGCACCGTGGACCACATCTCGGAGGGCCGTGTGATCCTGGGGATCGGGGCGGGCTGGTTCCAGCGGGACTACGACGAATACGGCTACGAATTCGGGACGGCCGGTGACCGCCTCTCCGATCTGCGGGACGCCCTCCCCCGCATCCAGCAGCGATGGCAGCGGCTGAACCCCCGCCCGCTCCGTGACATCCCGATCCTGATCGGCGGCGGCGGCGAGAAGCGCACGCTCCGCTACACCGCCCGCCACGCCGACATCTGGCATGGCTTCGGAGACGCCGAGCGGTTCGGTCGCAAGAGCCGCATCCTCGACGAGTGGTGCGCGGTCGAGGGGACCGACCCGGCCGCCATCGAGCGATCCGTGGGCGTGAGCCCCCACAAGCTGGAGACGGTGGACGGCTACTTGGGGGCCGGCGCCACCCAGTTCACGCTCGGCGTCGGCGGGCCCGACTACGACCTGGCGCCGGTCGCCGACTGGATCGACTTTCGGGACGAACGCAACACCGGCTGAGTCCCGGACGCGTCACTCGACAACCCACTAAACGTCTGTTTAGTATGTTGAACATGCGTTCAGCCCGAGACCACCGCGGTGCCGACCTCACGGCCGAAGCGCGTATCCGCGATGCGGCCCTCGCCCGCTTCCCTCGCGACGGGTTCGAACGCGCCACCGTCCGGGCGATCGCCGACGACGCCGGGGTGTCCCCTGCCCTCGTCCTCCACCACTTCGGGTCCAAGGCGGGACTGCGGCGGGCATGCGACGCCCACGTGGTCGAGCGCGTGCGCACTGTCAAGAGCGAGGCCATCACCTCCGGCCGGCTCGGAGAACCGGCCATGATGTCGGCCGGCTTCCAGATGGCAGAGCCGTTGATGCGCTACCTGGCATGGACGCTCAGCACGGCGAGCGCCGCCGCCGCCGAGCTGTTTGACGAGATGGTGGACGAGTCGGTGCGCCTCTTCGAGCTCGGCATCGAGCACGGTTCATTCCAACCGAGCACCGACCTACGCGCCAGGGCGGCTGTGATGTTGGCCATGCAGATGGGTGCGCTGGTGATGCACGACCATCTCGAGCGCGCCCTCGGAGCGGACCCACTCGGCCCGGAGGGGATCATGCGTTTCTCGCGAGCCACGCTCGAACTCTTCTCGGGGGCGATCTTCGCTCCCGGCCAGGCCGACCAGATGCTGCGGGCGCTCGATCAAGCGATCCGACAAGTGAGAGAGGAAGGTTCAGATGGTTGAGGCCATCCACACGCGAGGGCTGACGAAGAGCTACGGGGACACCCTGGCACTCGACAGCCTCGATCTCGATGTCCATGCCGGGGAGGTGTTCGGCTTCCTCGGGCCCAACGGGGCAGGCAAGACCACCACGATCCGCCTACTGCTCGACGTGCTGCGACCCGATCGAGGGACCGCCACCGTGCTGGGACTCGACCCGCGCACGGACGGCGTCGAACTGCGGCGCCGGGTGGGTTACCTGCCTGGCGACTTCGTCGTGGACGGCCGTCCGACTGCCCGCGAGCTGCTCACCTACTTCGGCAACCTGCGCGGAGGCGTTCCGCCCGCGGCCTACGAGCCGCTGGCCGCCCGGCTCGGTCTCGACCTCGACAACCGTATCGGGAACCTGTCCAAGGGCAACCGCCAGAAGGTCGGCCTCGTGCAGGCGTTCATGCACTCCCCCGAGCTGCTGATCCTCGACGAACCCACCAGCGGGCTCGACCCACTGGTGGCCCGCGAGTTCCTGGCCATGGTCGCCGAGGCACGCGCCGCCGGCCAGACCGTGTTCATGTCATCGCACATCCTCTCCGAAGTGCAGCAGGCGGCGGACCGGGCGGGAATCATCCGCAGGGGCCGACTCATCACCATCGACGAGGTGGACGAACTGCGCGCCAGGGCGCTGCGCAACGTGCGGGTGGTGTTCGCCCATCCCGTGACCGCGTCCGACTTCACCGCCATCGACAACGTCTCGGAGGTGGTCGTCGACGGGTCGGTGATGACCTGCAAGCTGGTCGGTGAGGCCGATGCGCTGGTGAAAGCGGTGGGGCGCCATCGAGCGGTCGACCTCATCGCCGAAGAACCGCAACTGGAGGAACTGTTCTTCCATTACTACGTCGGAGACGAAGACGATGCTGCGTGACATCTGGACCAAGACGCTGTGGGAGCAGCGCCGGGCACTGCTCGGCTGGGCGATCGGCTTTGCCGGGGTATCGCTCCTCTACGGAGGCTTCTACCCCTTTGCCGCCACACCCGAGTACGCCGACCTGATCGAAGGTCTCCCTCCCGCGCTGAGCGAGGCGTTCGGGTGGGACGAGATCGCCTCCGCCCACGGGTATCTGGGTGCGACCGTGTACGGGATCCTCGGTCCGGTGCTGGCGATCGTGATGGCGATCGGCCTCGGAGCAAGAGCGATCGCCGGCAGCGAAGAGGACGGCAGCCTCGAGTTGCTCATCGCGCATCCGGTGACCAGGACCCGCGTCGTCGCCCAGAAGTCGGCGGCGCTGGCGCTGACCACACTCGGCGCCGGCGTGGTGGTGTTCCTGGCGATCATCGCCATCCGCGGCCCGATCGATCTCGAGCTGTCGACCGGGAACCTCGCCCTCGCCTCGCTCAACATGGCGTTGCTCGGGCTTGTCTTCGGCTGTCTCGCAGTGCTCCTCGGCTCGATCGTGGGCCGCCGCGGCGTCGCGATCGGCGGTGCGGCCGGTGCGGCGGTCGTCATGTTCCTCGCCAACGGCCTCGCGCCCCAGGTCGAGGCACTGGCATGGCTGGAGAACGTCTCCCCCTTCCACTGGGCCGACGGCACCGCCGCCCTCCGCGACGGCTTCGACCTGGCCGCCACCCTCGTCCTCGTCGCCGTCCCGCTCATCCTCGTCACTGCCGCCGCCTTCACGTTCAACCGCCGCGACGTCGGCGTGTAACCGACCAGTCCCTGAGCGGCCGCGAGCCCGTCGGTCCGCGGTGGGAAAAGAAGAGAGTCTCTCCCTCCGCAGGGGGGAGACAGCCTCGCCGCAGGCGAGGCAGAGGGGGG
>CAZCRP010000255.1:4351-4681 GCA_964501055.1 uncultured Acidimicrobiaceae bacterium | reverse complement strand
CCACTGCGCCAACCGCCGCCCGCTCCTCCCCGATCCGTCTCGCCGCCTCGCCGAGCGCGGCGGCGTAGGCGGGATCGGCCGGGAAGCGACAGCCCAGATACACCTGATCGTCGGGGCCGCCGAGAACCTGCTCGTGAGTGGACAGGACCCTGACGGCGCCGTCTGGGCTGATGTCGATCTGCGCGCTGGGGCTCGAGAATCGAGTGCCGGTGATGCGCTCCTCGACCACATATCCCTTCGCCAGGTCCCGCACGTACCATGCGGGCAGGCCGTTGAGCCGCGCCCGCAGCCGGCGCCGACCCCAGCACCAGGTCGTTCCTCGGCTCCTGC
>CAZCRP010000255.1:0-4341 GCA_964501055.1 uncultured Acidimicrobiaceae bacterium | reverse complement strand
GGGCGAGTTGCGAGCCGGGCCGCTCGAGGCCGGCGAGGGCGATCACCGCGTTGCCGTCGCCCGCCCCCGAGTCGTCGTGTTTCAGAACCACGGCGGCCAGGCCAGGCCGCTCGGCGCGGAGCCGCGCGATCGCATCCACTCCCTCCGCCACGGTGTGGAGGTCCTCGACCCCGGCCGGGACCGCCACCCCCGCCTTGCGCATGAGACGGCGGCCTGCGCTCTTGAACGCCAGCGGCCACAGTTCGGGCGGTGTGCCGTTCACGGGGACGTCGAGGGCCACGGCCAGGTCCCGTTCGTACCCGCCCACGCTCCAGGGCTCGATCAACGCCGGCTCGTCACCGATGAATTCACGGATCTCTGCGAGCACTTCCGGCCGCTCCAACACCTTGGCGGCGATCGGCCGCGGGGAGAGATCGTCCACCACGATGATCCGATGACGGTCGGCTGCGCCTTCCCACATGTCGGGCGGGAGCAGGGAGAGATACAGGTCCATGATCTCGGTCCCGGGATGACGGCAAGTGAGGAACACCATGCGGCAGCCTTCGATCCGCAACACGAGCACAGCCACCATGTAGCGGTGCTCGAGCGACGGCAGCCGGTCGGCGTAGTGGGCGAGGAGGGTCTCGCTCACATTGAAGGAGGGCAGGGCCACGATGGCGTGGGGGAGTCCGACGCCGGGAAGGTTGTGGGCGAGGGCGGCGGGCAACTTCTCCTGAACCGCTGCGAAGTCGGCGTCACCCACCAGTGGCACGCCGCGAATCTACCGACGTACCAGGCGCGAGTCGGCGGCGAATGCACCCTTTTGGTATGCGCGACGCGTCATCTGTGACGCGCTCCCCCGCTAAGAACGCGGCTGGGAGGGGGTGGGGAGGTCAATAGAATCGGGGGCGATGGATCGACGCCCGGAGACGCGATACGTGAAGACGCCGGCCGGGCACGTTGCGTTCCAGGTGTTCGGTCGCGGCGACCTCGACGTCCTCTTCCTCACCTCGTGGCTCTCCAACGTCGACGTGATGTGGGACGACCCTCGCACCGCCGCCTACTTCGAGCGATTGGGCCGCTTCGCCCGCGTGCTCGTGTTCGACAAGCGCGGGTCCGGCGTGTCCGACCCGGTGCCGCTCGACCGATTGCCGCTGATCGAGGAGTGGATCGACGACGCGCTCGCCGCCCTCGACGAAGCGGGGTTCGATCGCTTCGCGGTGATCGCCGACGGGGAGGGCGGCCCGATGGCCCTGGTCCTCGCCGCCGGCCATCCCGACCGGGTGACGTCGCTGGCGCTCGTCAACTCGTTCGCCCGCTGGCAGCGAGCCGACGACTATCCGATCGGCATGCCCGAAGAGACCCGCCAGCGGCTGCTGGACCGATGGAACCAGCACTGGGGATTCACCGCCGAGATCCTCGGCTTGACCGCCCCTTCGCTCGCCCACGACCCCACCTACCGGGCCTGGTACACGCGCTATCAGCGGCTGTGCATGCCCCCCGGGCCCGCTCAGACGATGTATCGCTGGGTCACCTCCCTCGACGTCCGCTCGGTGCTCCCGCACGTGCACACCCCGACGCTGGTGGTCGGCCGGACCAAGGGCCGCCATCACCGCATCGAGCACTCCCGCTACCTGGCGGAGAACCTCGCCGGCGCCACCCTCGTCGAGTTGGAGGGAGCGGACACCTATCCGTTCGTGGCAGGTGACTACCAGCGCGTCCTCGACGAGATCGAGGAGTTCTTCACGGGACATCGCGGAGGATCTCGTACGGCGCGACAGCTCGCCACGGTGGTTCTCACCGATCTCGTCCGGAGCACCGATCACCTCCAACAGGTGGGTGACGCCGCCTGGGCCGAGCTGATCCTCCAGCACGATTCCATCGTGCGCGACCTGCTCGCCCGGTACCGGGGTGAGGAAGTCGCACACACCGGGGACGGCCTGCTGGCGGTATTCGACGGCCCGACACGGGCAGTGACCTTCGCCGCCAGAGCGTCCGAGTCGCTTGTCCCCCTGGCGATGAAGATGCGGGCAGGGATCCACACCGGTGAGGTCGAGCGGGTCAACGGCGCCGTCCGCGGCTTGGCCGTCCACCTGGTGAGCCGGGTCATCGACCACGCCCCGGCCGGCGGGATCGTCGTCACCCGCACGGTCCGAGATCTCATCCTCGGATCGGGAGTCGCCCTGGCCGAACTCGGTCGGCACGAGCTGCGGGGGATCCCCGACGCCTGGGACCTCTACGCCGTCGACTCCGTTCCCTGAGCCGCAGTTTGGGTGGTCACCACCTAGGCGCCACGGACCGCTGGCGCCGATGATGGGCGGTATGACGACTGCATTCGCCCCACCGACAACCGTACGCCCTGCCGCGATCACCGACGCGTCACTCGTCGCCGCACTTGGCGCCCGCACGTTCCGGGACACCTACCGGGGAATGATGGAGGGCAGGCTACTCGAGCACTACATCCGGACCCACTTCCACTCGCGTGCCATCAGCGAGGAGATGCAGACCCCGGGAACGGCGTTCCTCGTCGCCGAGGCGGGCGGGGCACCGGCCGGATACGCCGTCACCCGCCTGGACCCACCTCCGGCGACGGTGCCGGCGGGGGCGATGCGGCTCGGACGCATCTACGTCGAGACCAGCGCGAAGGGCCGCGGCGTCGGAACAGCCCTGCTGAAGGCAGTCATCGCCCGGGGACTCGACGGCGGCCACCCAGCCCTGTGGCTGACCGCGTGGGAACGGAACACCCGCGCCATCGACGTGTACCGGCACTGGGGGTTCGTCGACGGCGGTGCGGACCTCTTCGAGTTCGCCGGTGTCGTCTACCGCGACCGAGTGATGGTGCGCCCCCTCGTCCAAGTTGGGTAGCCGCGACCGATCCGACGGCACCCGCGATTCCGCACCGTGCCCCCAGATTCGAACGAGGAGCGAGATGTCATTCGGAATGGTCGGGGAGATGGCGGTCACCGCCGGGATGGCCGTGATCGCGGTCTCCTTGTGGACGGTGCGCATCGCCGTGACCGCCCGCGGGAACAGGCTGGCCGGCGCCAGCATCGCCGCCATCGAGGCGATGGTCTTCATCATGATCTTCTCGCAGGTGATGGCGGGATTCGGCTCCGCCCATCGGGTGATCGCCTACGGGGTGGGAGTGGCGATCGGCACCACCCTCGGCCTCACGGTGGATCGCAGGATCAATCCGCAGCTGATCCGGCTCGACATCGTCAGTCCGTCCGGAGGCGTGAGCACCGCCCTCACCGCCGGGGGCTGGGAACACACGCAGACGACCGCCATAGGCATCGGCGGTCCGGTGACCGTCGCGTCGATCGTCGCCGCCGAGCGCAACGTGTCGCAGATCCTGGCCACGGTGTTGGCGGCGGAGCCGGCGTCCAAGTGGACGGTCACACCCGTCCGACGGACGAACACCGCCAGCCGAACATCGCCCGCCGTGCTGTCGATCAGCAGTCGGATGCGCCGGGGAATCCGGACATCGGGGCGGACCCCCCGAGCAGCAGCCACCCGTCCTGTTGCCCTCCTGGCCCGCTCGCAGGATCGAGGTGCGCTGGTGGCAGATCGGGCCGTTGGATAACCAGGACGGCCGACTGTCAGACGGCCACGCCCCAGCGCAGCACGGCCGCGGCCCACGTATACCCGGTCCCGGCTGCGATCAGCAACACCAGGTCCCCCTCATCGACCTCGCCTCGGCGCACGGCCCGGTCGAGGCCGAGCAGCGGGTCGACTCCGCTCATGTGACCGGTGTCGTCGAGGTATACGGCGTTCTCTTCGGCGATGCCCAGCACCTCGAGCATGGCCAAGTGCGCCGACCGCTTCATGTGGATCCCGCACACCAGATCGACGTCGCCCAGCGTCGCCCCCGATGCGGCGAGGGCGGCGATGGCGACCTCCCGGAAGCGGGGAAGCGTGACGGGGTCGAGCCGCCGCTTCATCGACGACGGATCCGGCACGTCGAGGAAGTGACGGCGACCATCGACGGTGGCGTGGGAAGCAGGCTCCACCGAGCCTCCCGCCGGCACCTTGACGTCGAGGGAGAAGGATCCGTCGGATACCATGTGGGCGCCGAGCACGTGGTTGCCGCTCGCATCACCCTCGAACAGGGCCGCCACCGCCCCGTCCCCGAAGTTGAACATGAACCGCGAGCGTTCGTTGCGGTAATCGAGGAGATGCGACTCCCGGGAGGCGGCCACAGCCAGAATCCGCTTCAGATCTGGCTCCGCCCGCAACAGGTCGCGCACCACCCGCATCGCCACCGGCGAGCCGCACGACACATAGTCGAGTTCGAGGGCGAAGGCCCGGTCGGCGCCGATGCGATGCGCGACGTGCGGTGCCACCTGCCACACCTGGTGGTCC
>CAZCRP010000254.1:0-4690 GCA_964501055.1 uncultured Acidimicrobiaceae bacterium | reverse complement strand
CGGAGTCGAGCGTGTGAACGCCGACGACAGGCCCAAATGTGATGGCGATAATGCACTCGGATCGTGTGAGCCGAACTCGTGCAACAGTGCGCCTGCCCTGACGTCCCACACCTTCGTCGGCTCATTCCACGTGAAGGAAACGATGGCGCTCGAATCCGGAGCGAACGCCATGCCCTCCACGAGAACTATCCGTCGCGAACTCGATCCCGACGAGACGGTGACGGGCACTGTCGAGTACTCCAGCGAATGCACCGGCGTGATCGCGCTGGACGGTTAGCACGAGAGGTTGACATTCGAGCCCGTGCAGCGGGGAACAAGGACGGACGTGATACATCCGGCTATTCCAGCCAGCGGCGGGGAGCATTCCAGATAGGCCCGATCGAAGGGTCTGATTGGTCGCGTTTCGACTAGCGGGAATGGGCTTTTCTGGCAGCACCAGGGACCAGGGACCCGCCCGGAGGGTACCGCTCGGTCTCGAAAGGCAGGCCGCCGTGTGTATGCCCAGTCCTCGGCAGACTGGACCCGCCGGTGACGTTCGTTCGGCTCGATGCGCCATGACTCGACTTGGGACATGGGGGCGCATTCTCCACCGGCCTACGTGCGCTCAGGAGCGGAGAAGCGTGCGATGTCTTCGGAGACGTCCTGGGGGTAGGTTGGAGTGATGGACTTCGCCCGCGTCGCCGATGAGGTGTACACGCTTTACAGGGAGGGTCGGTACCAGGAGGGAGCTGCGCTGGTCGCCCGGGCTCGGCCCTTACTGGCGGAGCGGGATGGCCGGTTGACGTTCTGGGAGGCGTGCTTCCGGTCGATGGCCGGTGACCCCGCAGCCGCTGTCGAGATCCTGCGGGCGGGCGTGGACAGGGGCTTGTGGTGGCCGGAGGAATGCTGGCAGACAACGACCTCGACGGCGCCCGGACCCTCGACGGCTGGTCGGCAGTCGTGGCCGCCTCGGAGGCTCAAGAGCGAGCGCGCATGGCCACCCGGCCCACTCTCCGGGTCCGTCGAGGACGAGGTGGTGGAACCGTTCTCGCCTTGCATGGCGCCCACTCCGATCCTGGCGAGTTCGCGGACCGCTGGGAGGCGAGCGTGTCCGAGGAGTGGGGCGTGGTGACGCCGGCGGGATCTCTCCCGGTCCCCGAAGGGGGTTGGAGTTGGAGCCATGACTCCTCACCCCGAATGGATGATGTACTGGGGCAAGTGTCGGGCCTGGAGATGGTCAGTCCGGTGCTGGTGGTCGGTTTCTCCGCGGGTGCAGCGCTCGGGATCGAACTCGTCACTGGCGGGTTCATCGAGGCGGACTGCCTCGCGCTGATATCGCCGTACGTCCCCGACATGGACGGCATGGTGGCGGTCCTTGGCTCGGTGCGTTGTCCGGTGGTTCTGGTGTACGGGTCCGAGGATCAGGAATCGGACACCTACGAATCCCTCTCGGCCTCTGTGTCAGAAACGGTGGTTGTCCCCGGGATCGGTCACCGACTGCCGGAGGACTTGACGGCGATCTTCGCCGTTGGGCGGAGACTGGCAGCCAAGAGCGTCAGGGCAACGGTGAGCCCGGCACCCCCACACCGATCCCGGTGACACTTGGCCCCGAACGGGGGAAGGGATCTCCCAGTACTTCGCCGATCGAGAAGCTGACCGCGAAGAGCGTCTTTTGTTCGGCTCTTGACGTGCCGAACGCAATGCTCGACGGCCAGTCGAGCGGGTCGCCCTCGAAGACTTCGGTGATCGTCCCGCTGCCGTCGACCTTCACGATTCTCTGTTGCGCGATGAGGGCCACGTACACATTGCCGTGGACGTCGATCGCCAAGCCGTCGGGTGCGCCCGGGAAGAGAGCGGCTGGGAATGTGGCTACCACCTCCGACGATCCCGGTGAACCGGAGGGATCGATGGGCACGGCAACAAGGCTGAACTGCTCGGTAACCGCCACGTACAAGACCCCCCGGTGGAATTCGATCCCGTTGGCGCCGATGGGGACACCCGCCCCAAGGACTCCATTACCGGCGAGATTGGGATCCCCTACCAGCCAGGGCTCGAGGGCACCGTGTCGGGGCGCCCGCCAGATGGCACCAAGTATCGAGTCAGTCACGTAGAGGTTTCCCCGGCTGTCAAAGGCGACGTCGTTTGCGAATCCCACACCTTCCGAACCCGGGACTCTGGTGGCTTCGCCGGTAGTTCGGTCGAACACCCAAACGCCGTTCGCCGCCGGGTTCGAGGATTGCACTCCGGCGTAAATGTTTCCTCGAGCGTCGGTGGCCAGGCCCAACAGACCGAAATCCGATGCCGGGTCGATGCCCTCGATCTGTCCGAAGACCGTCGGCTCCGATGTGCCCGCCGGGATCTTCACCAGCTGCCCGAGAGGAGCGAGGCTCACGAAAATGTTTCCTCTCTTGTCAACCGTGATTCCTTCGGGCAACTGCCCCTGTTCTTCGTCGAATTCGACGAGCACCTCGACGTGGCTGCTTGCGAGAGCTGCGTTCCCACCAATGAGAGCCACAATTGAGGCGGCGGCGATGACCAGCGAACGACGGTTTCTCCGCTTTTGGAAAATTCGCATCCCGCATTCCTCCAAATTCTGAGTGAAGTCGAATCTAACAAAGGCGCCGCTCGGCGGGGCCACAGAGGTGAATTCCCTGCCTGAATGTTTCAGGAGAATCGCAGGTTTCCGTGGGTAGCTGGGATAGTGGTCTCGTCGTAAACGACAGGTAAGAGCGGGTGGATTCATCTAAGCCACCATCGTCGCCGGGTCGAGACCTGGCCGCCGGTTTCGCCATGACATCGTCCAGTCGATAGAAGGCTTGCTGCACTCCGTCGTCCACCCGACGTGTCTCGCGAGGACTGGTCCGGGTGCGCACGCCCGGGCCTCGGGGGTCAGCCGACACGTGCCCGCGCCCAGGTGGCCATCAGCTCGATGCATCCGGGAGCGAAGTGATCGGATCCCGGCGGACCACCTGCTGGACGCCAAGACCGTGGTCGGCGCCGGGGAAGACCCGGACCGTGACGTCGTGGTTGCCGGCCAGCTCGCGGAGGAAGCTCCGGCGGCTGGCTTCGACCGGGACCAGCGCGTCGCGCTCGCCGAAGACGAGGAGCAGCGGGCAGGCGACGTCCCGCAGCGCCGTGTCGGATCGTGATCGAGCGGGCACGGAGGGCGTCGATCGCCGCGCTTGTGTCGGCCGCCCGGTCCTCGATCGTCTGATCTCGCCAATCCCCCGGCGTATCGCCGCAGCCCGGCTTGTCATGGGTGAGGACCGCGAACCCGGCTCCAGGAACCACTGCGGTTGCGGCCCGAAGTCGTTGCGGTCGGATGGACCGGAGCCGTCGACGAAGACGACGCCCGGCACCGAATGCGTCCCCGACTCGGGCAGTTCGATCACTGCGCGACACGTCGCTGCGCGCCATTGAAGGCAGTCTCGATCGTGCTGGGCACGACCGGAAGTCTGCCCGTCCGGCGGGTCTAGGAGTCCTGTGGGCGGAAGACGAACGCCGCACCCTGCTCGCTCTGCTGGACATCCATCACGACGTCGGAGAGGGGTTCGGCGATCTGGGGATCGACGTGGACCTGGATGCCTGCCTGCTCGACGACGTGGTCGTCCTCGGGCACCGACTCGACGAATTCGAGGTGCACGGCGAGGTCACCGGTGGGCTGTGGCTGGCCGGTCAGTCGGGTGCCGTGGTCCTCGGGAATGCCCTCGGTCTGGCGAAGGCTCTCGAGTGCGGCGGCCGCCCGCGGGGACAGTTCCAGCATGAGGTTTCCTTTCGTTGGCCTCGTGTCCGACCCTAGGCGGGCCTCGGAGTTGTGCAGCCGCTCGCGTGTCAGGACGGTTCGTGCCGGAGATGTGCCCGCATCTGTGTGGTCGAGGCGAGCGCGACGAGCGCCAACCCGATCATCCCGTACACCACCTGCAGCGGCGAGATGCCAGGCAGGAACACGAGTTGCAACGCGATCCACAGCACGAAGCCCACTCCGAGCGCCAGCGTGCCAAGCCACGCCCAGTGATATCCCGTCCTCTGCTCGACTGGACCGAACCACGACCACCGCGGTCGGCGGATGACGCCGTATCCGACGAACAGGGCGCCCAGGCCGAACCCGACGGCGAGCACGATCCCGGGAATCGCCCAGCTGTCGATCAGCGGGATCGAGGCCAGCCACTCGTCGGGCAGCATTGTCGCCTCGGTGCCGAGTCCGAGGATCATCGCTGTGCCACCGCCGAACGCGGTGACACCGAGGAACAGCATCAGCGTGATCGCGGCCTTCGCGGCCGGCGGCCGGGCGGTGGTAGCCGGGGCCGGCGTGGTGAGTGTCATGTCGGATCTCCCTTCGACGCCACCAGCGTGAAGCAGTGCGTGGGACAGTGCCAGGGGAGGAGGTCACATCGGGCCAACTCGGGGCAACTCGGGCCGGGAGGGCGTGGGTCAGCCGGTCTCGCTGCCGAGCCGGGCGAACGGTGTGATAGAGAAGACGATCTCTACCGGCACCTCGAAGTACTCGGCGATGCGCAGCGCCAGGTGGAGGCTGGGGCTGTACTCGCCCCGCTCCAGGTAGCCAATCGTCTGGTAATGGACGCCGAGAGCTTCGCTGAGTTGCCGCCTGGAAATGCCCCGCTCGGCCCGGAGCATGGCGATGCGGTTGTGGACCTGGTCGGTCACCGCACCCACTGCGCCGAGGCGTGGCGGGCGGCCTCCACCGCCGACC
>CAZCRP010000253.1:0-4697 GCA_964501055.1 uncultured Acidimicrobiaceae bacterium | reverse complement strand
CCATGCTGACCATCCATGCCGGCGCCGGCGGCACCGAGGCCCAGGACTGGGCGGGAATGCTGCTACGCATGTACCTGCGTTGGGCGGAAGCCAAGGGATTCAAGACCGACATCCTCGACCTGCTGCCCGGAGACGAGGCCGGCACCAAGAGCGTCACCATCATGGTCAAGGGCAAATACGCTTACGGCTACCTGCGCTCCGAGGTCGGCATCCACCGGCTGGTGCGTATTTCGCCCTTTGACGCCAGCGGCCGCCGGCACACCTCCTCCAGACGCTCGATCGACAGCGCCAGATGGGCGCCCCGTTTGGTGCCCGCCACGGCGTGGATCTCGTCACAGATGAGCCACCGGACGGATCGCAGCACCTCGCGGGCCTGGCTGGTGAGCAGCAGGTAGAGCGACTCGGGCGTGGTGAGCAGGATGTCCGGCGGGTGTCGTTGCATCTGCCGGCGGGCGGCGGCAGTGGTGTCACCGGTACGGAGGAACGTCTCGAGCGGCGGCAGCGGCCCGAGACCCAGCCTCTCGGCCGTGTGGCGGATGCCCACGAGAGGTGCCCGGAGGTTGCGGTCGATGTCGTGGGCGAGCGCCTTCAGCGGCGAGATGTAGAGGACGCGGCATCGATCCTCGGGCGCGGGGGCTGGTTCGTGGAGGAGCGCGTCGATGGTGGACAGGAACGCGGCCAGAGTCTTGCCGGAGCCGGTGGGGGCATGGATGAGGGTGTGGGCGCCGGACGCGATGGCCGGCCAGCCAAACCGCTGCGCGTCGGTTGGCGCAGGGAACGATGCCTCGAACCACGACCTGGTGGCGGGAGAGAAAGAGGACAGAGAGTCGGATGCGTCCACCGCGCGACTGTATCGGGCTGCTGTGACATCGAGCCGGGGAGCGCGACCTCCCGGCGGGGAGCGGGGGAGCTCAGGCGTCTTGCAGCAGGTCGGTTTCCGCCACCGCCATGAAGGCCTCGACCACGAGCGGGTCGAACTGGGACCCGGCACAACGGGTGATCTCATGCAGCGCCCACTCGACCGACAGCGCGGGCTGATACGAACGGTGGCTGGTGATGGCGTCGAAGGCATCGGCCACGAGCACGATGCGAGCCAGCAGCGGGATCTCGTTCTTGGCGAGCCCGTACGGATAGCCGAACCCGTCGTACCGCTCGTGGTGGTGGAGGATCGCTTCCGCCACTGCCCGGTCGAACAGGTCGACCGTCATCGCGAACCCGAACTCGGGGTGACGCCTCATGCGCACGACTTCTTCGCCGTCCAGCGGGCCGGGCTTGGCCAGGATCACCGGGTCGACGTGGACCTTCCCGACGTCATGGAGGACGCCGACGGTGGTGAGCCGGTCGATGTCGAGGTCCTCGAGGCCGAAGTGCCGGCCGATCGCCGACGCCACGAAGCTGACGCGATGGACATGCCCGTAGAGGTCTTCGACCACACCTTCCATTGCCGCGAGGAGCGTGTCCATCTACCTTTCCGCCCTGTCGGATAGCTAGTCCCAATGGAACATGCTGCGTTACTCCCCGCGTCACCACCCGGACGCGTCGTCAGAGATACGCCTTGACCAGCTCGAGTGCCCGCTCGGCGCCGTCGCCGGTGGCCTTGAGGCGGGTCTTGTCCGGTGTGGTGCGGCGGACGGCGAGCCGGGCCCAGTCCGAGGCGCTCCCCTTGATGAGGTTCTCGGCTTCTGCCGGCCCGTACACCCACTTCACGTATCCGGGGCCGATGACCTCGATCCGCACCGGGGCGTAGTCCTCGCCCGCGACCTTGAAGGCATACGGCAGCGTCTTCCAGCCGAGAAAGCAGACATGGCGGATGCGGGCGGTGTCTGCGACTTCCTCCCCGATCGTGGCGTAGATGTCGAGCCCGTGCGCCCACGTCTCCATCAATCGCAGCGTGGCGAGCGTCTTGGCGCTCATGTCGCCGCCGATCCACTCGACCCGCTGGGTCTCCTTCATGTGTGAGAGCGGCTCGACGACCGTGGCGCGTCCGCCCCGCCACCACTCGATGACATCCTGTGGTCGCATGTGCCGTCCCCGCTCGACTGCTTCCTGACGGAGGGCGTCGAGATCGGGAGCAGACCGGTACCGAGAGAGGTCGGCGGTGCCCGCGATGACCTGGCTCGCCAACTCCTCGTAGTCGGCCAGGTGCGAGATCGTGTCGCGGATCGTCCAACCCCTGGCCGGGGTGGGGCGATCCCAGTCCTTCAGCGAGATCCGTTGGAGGTACTGGTCGAGGAACTGCTGCTCTGCAACGAGGTCGGAGAGGATTTCGCGCACGGTCCCTGGATTTTAGTGCCGAATTTCACCTTCACGTCCAGTCGGGCGTGCTTTGTGTGTCCGATCACCACTCGCGGTCGGCTTGCTCGTCGGTGAACGGGGCAGGCGGATGGACCTCACGAGGGGTGGCGGCCTGCTCGTTGAGACGGTTGATCATGCGTCGCAGCGCCCCGAATTGCCGGCGGTCGAAATGGAACATGAGCCGCGCCATCTCGATCGCGTCGCCATCCGCGATCTCAGCCGGCGTCGGATCGATCACCTCGATGCGGCCGGACACCACGATCTCGCCGAACTCGTCGTTGAGCTCCTCGACGAGAGCAGCCGACGGGGCGCTGGCCATCCGCAGCACCAGCTTGCCGTCGACGTAGCGCTGAGAGTGGTAGTTGGCGTAGAAGCGGCTGATCTCGTCGGCTGCCTCATTGGCATCGGTCGTGAACAGGAACAGGTCGAGATCGAGTGGGGAGACGAGGCCCTTGGCCACGAGCACCTCCCGCGCGAAGTCGATCATGGGCTGCCAGTAGCCGCTCCCCTCGGCCTCGAGCATCACGATCGGGTGCATGTCGCTCTTCCCGGTCTGGATGAGCGTGAGCAACTCGAAGGTCTCGTCCAGGGTGCCGAATCCTCCCGGGAACAGGGCGAAGGCGTGAGACTCCTTGACGAACCCGAGCTTGCGAGTGAAGAAGTACTTGAAGTTGACCGTCCGCTGCGGGAGCAGGTACTGGTTGGCGGCGGCCTCGAACGGGAGACGGATGTTCACCCCGTAGCCGTGGTCCGGGCCCGCCCCTTTGTTCCCGGCTTCCATGATCCCGGGCCCGGCTCCGGTGATGACGCCCCATTTGCGCGACACCATCGTCCTGGCGAACTCCTCGGCCAATGCGTAATCGGGACTGTCCTCCCGTAGCCGGGCGGAGCCGTAGATGGTGACCTTGGGCTCGTCGTGGCGCCGGAAGACCAGCATCGAGTAGCGCATCTCCTTGAGGGCGGTGTTGACCAGCTTGAGATCGCCCCGGGGGGCACCATCACGGTGGAGCTTCAACGCGGTCGTGATCATCTCCGCGATGAGGTCGTCGTGGGGGTTCTCCGATGCGGCCGCCACCAGGTCCTGGACGATGGCGTCGAGTTCGGGATTTCCGAGGTCGTAGCCCATCAGCCCACGGTACCCGCCGGATCGAGCCACGCGAAGGGGTGGCGGCCAGCCCCGGGCGGCCCCCCGAAACCCGTCAGTCGAAGGGTCGCGTCTCCGGTCCGCGTCTGACGACGGCGTTCCACACCGTCTCGTAGTGGTCTCGGTCGTACACGTCGACGTGGGGGAGGACGAACTCCTCCCATGCCCGCCGGAGCGGATCCTCGTTGTCGGCGTGGATGCGCAACCCCGTGGGGACCCTGTCCAGCACGCTGCGCAGGCTGAGCGGGGTCTCCACCCTGGTACCGGCGTCGCTCGACTCGAAGCTGGCGTTGATCTCGGTGCCGAGGCGGGCGATCGCCTCCACGTAGGGGTCGGCCAGGGTCGGATAGCGCCGTCGGAGCATCTGCTCGATCTGGTCGGATCCGGGGAAGCTCTTTTCCCAGATCACCCACCGGTCGGCGAACGCCTTGTTGAGCGTCTGCGTGCCGGCATAGTCGCGCAGGTCGGTGGGGTTCATCGTGCCGAACACCCGCACGTCGTCCCGCAGGTCGACCCGTTCCCCGGTGGGGAGGTCGATGGCGGCGTAGCGGTCGAGCAGGCCATGGAGCGCGAACAGCGTCTCGGCTCCCGCCGCGTTGAGTTCCGAGAGGTTGAGGAGAGCGGGGCCGCGCAGCGCTCGGGTGATGTCTCCGTCTTCCCACCTGGACTCCGTCCCGCCCTTGCCGTCGCCGTGCAACTTGGTCGATCCGATCAACGTGACGTCGCGCACCTCCCCAGTGAGCGGGATGCGGTAGTACGGGAGACCGAGGATGGCGGCGAACTGCTCGACGTCGTGATCCTTCCCGGTTCCCATGTGCCCGCGGACCGCGACGTGGAGGGGGACGAACCCGTCGGGGCTCTCCCGGCGCACCGCTTCGACCTGGGCGAACCGGTAGAGCATGCCGAGATCGACGTAGTGGGGGTCCGGCTCCGGGATCTTCCCGGTCCGCATCGGTGCGTCCGCCACGTCGGAGGGAACCTCGAAGCGATCGATCTCGATCGGCGGTCCGGACCCGAGCGGATCCTCGAAGACGACGGTTTCAGGCACTCGCTCGCTCCTTCCAGAGATTCGTCGTGGGTCGGGTCGACCGCAGCCACCAGGTGTCCATGCCGAACAGCGCCAGGCTGCGGCGGAGCGACGAACGCACCCCGTCCACCATCGCCCTGGTCAGGTCCTCGGGCCGCTCGACCACCTCGTGACGCTGGTACGCGGTGGTCACGGTGTCGTCGCCGATCCCGATGCCCAGCACCGTGGTGC
>CAZCRP010000252.1:0-4699 GCA_964501055.1 uncultured Acidimicrobiaceae bacterium | reverse complement strand
GCCTCCCCTTGCGCGCCGCCAACGCCTCGACCGGACAGTGCTTGATCGTCATCCTGATCAGGAAGACCAGGTACTCGAGCTCAGGCGGCGGCAGCGGGATCGGCGTCCCTCCTGCGCCCTGCAGCATGGGCTGTTCCACCGGCAGTCGGAACGACTTGGTCATGTCGTCGCCCACGATCAGCTCGAAATGCGGCTGCACGTGGACGACCCGCCCGGTGTCCTCGTCGAGCAGCAGGAAGTCCTCCATGCCTGGCACCGAGCGGGAGGCGGGTTGGCGCAATTCGACCGCCCCGAGCTCGGCGAGGACCGCCCGGAAGGAGGCGGCATCCGCCCGCTCGACCAGCAGATCGAGGTCGTTGTCACCGCGCAGCGACCCGTCGAGAGCCTCGTTGCTCTTCCAGTGGCAGTAGCGGACCCCGGCGGCGGCGAGGCGCCCGCAGAGCATGTCGATCACCGCCAGCGGCTGCGACCGGTCGCCGGAGGCTCCTTCGTGTGTCGACTGTCGCATCCGGCCGCCCGTCCCGTGAGGCGAGCAGGCTACCGGGTTGCGCCGGTCATGGTTCCACGCCCATCGCCGCCAGTTCGCGGGCGAGGAAGATCGCCATCTGCCAGCGGCTCAACGCCGCGCCCGGGTCGAAGCGTGAGCCCCCCACCCCCTTGGCGACCTCCAACTGCGCCAGCCGGTTCACCGCCGTCACCGCCTCCGAGGACAGGCCGGCGAGATCGACGAACCCCTGATCAGCCCCATCCGGCAACGCCACCCCCGCCGCCTCCAGCGACCGCACCAAGAACAACGCCATCTGCCAGCGGCTCACCACCCCGCCCGGATCGAACCGCGAGCCGCCCACCCCCTGCGTCACGTCGTGGTGGGCGATGCAGTCGATGGCCCACCTCGCCTCGCCGCCGACCTGGGCGACGTCGACGAAGCCGGCGGAAGGGATCTGCCCGGCGGGGCACGAGCGGTTGCCGAACACCTGTGGGGCCATCTCCACCGCCCCGATCGACGGGGATGCTCCCCGTACGTTGCCCAGGATGTCCACCGCCGGGGCGAGGTCCGGGCGGGCCCGCCCGGCGACGACGCCGCCGGGGAGGGCATAGCGGGTCACGATGCGGCTGAACTCCTCGGCGATCGAAGCCGACCCGCTGGCGAACGAGCCCCCTTGCCAGATGGTGGGCACCGGGCGGGAGATCGATGTCTCCAGGCCGGGATCGGTGACGACCCCGCCGGCGTCTGACGAGGGGGACACCACGTCGCCTGTGGGAATCGCCCGTCCTCCGTTCCAATAGAGGTTGGAGGTCAGTGCCAGCCCGGTCACCGACGACGGATCACCGGTCGAGAACTTGCCCGAGGTCTCCCCCGGCTGTGCCCCCAGCGTCCCCGTCGCGTCCGAATAGATGTTGTTGGCGAGCACGATCCGCTCGTTCATCGGGTTGGCCCCCTTGCGGACGATCCGCAGCGCGATCGCCCGGGTCGGGAAGTCGCCGGTGATGGTGTTGTTGGCGAACAGGACGTCCGCCGCCCCCGCCACCCCGAGGACGGAGGTGGCCAGGTCGGCGCCGTCCCCGATGAACAGGTTGTTCACGATGCCGACTTCCCGCGCCTCGAGGTAGGACTTGCCGTCGTTCCCGAGCTGGATGATCGACTCGTTGCCTCCCTGCCAGTGGGCGAAGACATTGCCCTCGATCGTGATGCGCCTGGCCCCCAGCAGTCCGTCGGCCGACTCGTTGCTGTCCTTGACGACGATGTAGTGCTTGGTGTCCCCTGGGCTCTGGCGCCCGGACGCGGCGAAGTCGTTGAAGAAGAGGTTCCCCTGGATCACGACGTCGGTGACGCTGTTCACGTCCAGGTGCTGCTCCGACGGGCCCTGGTTGTAGAAGACGTTGCCGATCACGTGGGCATACCTGACGCCGTTGTGGATCTTGAGGAGATCGTTGTCGTAGGAGTCGTGGATGATGTTGTTGCGGAGGGTGATGTGCTCGGCCCAGCGGCCGCTGCCCTGATCGACGTTGACGACGTACGACCTGGCCCCCGGCCCGTCGTGGCGGATCTCGAAACCCTCGATGACCACGTTCGTGGCCCCATCGATGTCGAGGACCATGTTCGAGTTCTGCAGCACCGCCGCGTACGGCGTGGCGGAGCGGAAGGTGGTGCGGGTCGTGAAGGGCCGCTCGATCTCCTGGTAGCCGTCATAGACACCGGGCAGGAACCACACCGTGCATCCCGCATCGGCCACCGACTCGGCGGCGTGCGTCATGGTCCGCCAGGGACTCGCGGTGGTGCCCGACCCCGAGTCCGATCCAGTGGGCGACACCCAGGCGTCGCAGTCGGCGGCAGCGACGGGGGCCGCCGTGCCGACGAGACCGGCGACGAGCGCGGTGAGGACGATGGCGAAACGAATCGCCGGGAACCTCGACATGTGATCTCTCCCCCTCGACCCAGACCGAACCCTCGATCACCCTATCAGTCGAGCTACCCAACGCACGGGGTTACACGAAGTGGCGGTACAGCAAGTCCCCCGCCCGCTCGGTCACACGGTCGGGAACGGATGGGTCCACGAACAACTCCGTCATCTCCCCGAGCAGTCGTCTCGCCTCGTCGACCGGGGCCTGGACGACCACCGCCGGCTTGCGCCGCACCGTGACCGTGCCCTCCTCGGTGGCGTACTTTCGCTTGTACTGGATGAGACCGGGCTGGTCGAGGTCGCTCACACCCAGATCGACGAAAGCCAGCCCGCGGGCGTGGGCCCAGCGCATGCCCTCCCACAGGAGCAGGTCGTTCGGCCGCGCCACCAGACTGGCGAGGTCGGAGGCGTTGAACTTGTAATAGAGCGTGTCGCCCCACGCCAGGTACAGCACGCCGCCCACCGTCCGCCCGTCGCCCTCGGCCAACAGCAGCACCCCGTCACCCGTCGCCAGGAAGCGCTCCCAGATCGACTCGAAGAACCGCCACGGCTGCGAGAGCAGCCGGTACTTGTGCTTGCGTACCCGGAGATGGAGGTCGAAGAACGCCCGCGCGTCCTCGACCGACCCGGCCGCCCGCACCGTGAGCCCCGAGCCGGTGGCCTTCCGTATCGCCCGGCGGGCGCCGGAGTCGATGCCTTCCCACCTGGTGTCGTCGTCCCCCGTCACGTCGATCCGGTGCCATCCCATACGGTGCGTCTCGCTGAGCTCGGGGAGACGGGAAGCGGTCTCGTCGAACAGGCAGCGCATCGAGAGGGGCTCCTGGCTCTGCAACAGATCGGCGATCAGCGTCCGGAGCTGGGCGGGGTCGTCGACGATTGGATCGCAGAAGTCGGAGAACGGCAGCGTGACATGCCGCACGCCGAGGTGATCATCGACGGTGACGAAGGCCATGCCGGCCAGGGTCTCTCCCGCCGCCTGCAGCAGCCTGGCCCGCACGTCGAATCCGTAGGTGTCCTCGAGCACCGCCGCCCAGGAAGGACTGTGGAAGACATCGGACCGGCGGCGGGTGACGAGCTCCCGCCAGCGTGGGTCCGACGCCGCGGACACCTCGACCACCGTGGCCCGCGGCTCGACCGCCTCCACGGTCATCGGGACCGCGCCGCGGCCAGACCGGCCACGAGATCGACGTAGCGGGCGGCTTCGCGCGGCCAATCGTGGACCTCGTTGAACCTGCCCGCCGACTGCGCCAGCGACGCCCGCAGGTCGGGGTCACCGTGCAGTTTCCCCAGCACCGCCACCAGGTCGTCGTGGTTGCCTGGCTCGAAATAGGCGACCTGATCGTCGTCGAAGTAGGACTCGATCATCGGCGTGCGGGCCGCCACCACCGGAACGCCGACCGCGACATATTCGAGGAGCTTGGTGGGGAGGAGCCCGTCGGTGAACACGTTGGAGAGGTTCGGGACGACCCCGACCGAGGCGGTTTCGATGATCGGAACGATCTCACGCGCCGCCATCATGCCGGAGCTCATCGAGACGATCCCGCTCACTCCCAGGTCCTCGATCAGTGACACGATCTTCGAACGGATCTCGCCGTCTCCCAGGAGGTGGAGCCGGACGTTGCCGACCGACCGGCTCAGCTCGGCCACGGCCTCCACCAGCAGCAGCACGCCGTATCGCTCGGCGAATGTGCCGTGGTACACGATCGAGAACTCCGCAGACGTCTCAGGCACGGTCCGCGGCCGGAAGATGTCGGGATCGGCGACGTTCATCACGACCGAGACCGCCTCTCCGCCGCCGCGAGCCGCCAACTCCCGTCTCCACCCCTCCGTCACGGTGACGACGTGATCCGCGAAGCCGACCGAGAGCCGCTCCTCCCAGCGCACCAACCTGTGCAACGGGTGACGGGCCGGGAGTCCCGTGCGGGCCAGGAAGAACTCGGGCATGAGGTCGTGGACGTCCAGAATCACCGGCGTCCCCGTCAGCTTGGGAATCGTGGCGCTGAACACGAGGAAGTCCGGGAGGTTGTGGATCTGGACAGCGGAGTAGCGGCGGCGCAGATGCCGGCCGCCGACCACGACCCCGGCGAGGACCAGGAACAGCAGGTACTCCAGCAACTGGACGATCATCCCGGAGCCCCGGTGCCTGCCGACCGGGAGCCGGCGCACATGCGCTCCATCGACAATCTCGGATGCCGCCTCTCCGTCGCCCCGGAGACAGATCACGTCCACCTCGAACCCGGCTGCCGTCAGGGCGGCGGCCTGGCGCTGGACGCGCGTCTCCCCCAGCGGGTAATAGG
>CAZCRP010000251.1:0-4720 GCA_964501055.1 uncultured Acidimicrobiaceae bacterium | reverse complement strand
GGGTAGGAAGATTAGAACTTAGTTTAACGCCCCGGCCCCCCCGCCCCCCTGGCCGCTCCCCTTCGCGCCGCGGCGAGAGCCGTCGCCGAGGGGACGGTCGCGCTCATCGAGGACACGCCCGATCCGTACGTGTGCCGCCTCTGTGGCGAGGTGTCGCTCGACTCAAACGCCGAGCGCTGCCCGCACTGTGGCCAGTGGGGCACGGCGCGGAGCCGCATCCGGCCCATCTATTGGATGCGGGAGTCGACTCCCGGCGAGGCGGTCGACCGGCTTCGCCGCACCGCCGCCGTCGTCCGCGGAATGCTCGCAGATCCGAGTGATCCGCGGTGGCAGCAGCCGTCGGTCCCTGGCGAGTGGACCGCCCATCAGGTGCTCGAGCACCTCCACAACGCGCAACGTGTGTTCCGGGGCCGGATCGATCAGCTGGTTGCCGGAGGCGAGCCGCTGCTGACGTCGGTGATGGTGTGGACGATCGAGAGTGGCGGCGGATCGACGGCGGAACTGCTCGATGCGTACTCGGCGCTGCGGGCCGAGATCGTCGGTGTGCTCGAAGGTGTGTCCTCCGCCGACTGGTGGAACCGGGGCAGGCATGAGGAGTGGGGGGTGGTCACCCTCGCCGAGCAGGCCAGTTACTTCGCCAACCACGAGCCGACCCACCTCGGGCAACTCGCCGCCGCGATCGGGGACGGCCCGGCGGATCACTGACCGGCGCCATCGTCGGCGAAGGAGCAGACGGACCGGGGTCCAGTGACTCGGACCGATGAACTGCCGCGATGGCGTGTCGCGATGAGCGATGGCGTGTCGCGTACAGCGCAGGCCCCCCGGTGTCCTGGCGGCGGCGACATTGCCACCGCGACGGCTCCGGAGGGCCTGCCCAGTCGGATTCCAGCCCGTTCCCCGTTCCCATGTCGCTTCATCGCCCTGCGGGTTACCGCAACCGGGGGGTGGTTCCGGTTTCGTGCAACGTGGCTAGTCACCCCCGGGTCCCCTGGGTGTCCGATCCGGGGCTTGCCCGATGGTGCGACCGCGATGAGGGCATCATCGTGTCGGCATGAGCATCAACGAACTCGCCCAGGCGACACCGGAAGACCGCAACCGATACGTCGACGCCCTGCGGGCGGCCTCGATCCTCGTGGTGGTCATCGGGCATTGGCTCATGGCCGGCCCGGAGATGTTGGCGGACGGGTCGATCCGAGTCGGTCACCTGGTGGCGGAGTCGAACGCCATCCAGGGCCTGACCTGGATCTTCCAGGTGATGCCGGTGTTCTTCTTCGTAGGTGGATACGCCAACGCGGCCGGGTGGCGCAGCGCTCGCCGCCGCGCCGAACCATACGGGGCCTGGTTGCGCAGCCGTCTGCGGAGGCTCGCCATGCCCGTTCTCCCGCTACTCGCCTTCTGGGCCGTGGCCGGATCGGTGGTCGCAGCGTCGGGTTACGACGCCGACCTGTTGCGGATCGGCTCCCAGGCTTCCTTGGTTCCCGTGTGGTTCCTCGCCACTTACATCGTCGCCGTGGCGCTGGCGCCGATCACGCTGGCCCTGTGGGAGCGATTCGGTTGGGGACTGGTGGCAGGGCTGACCCTCGCCGCCGCGGCGGTGGACGTTGCGACTCTCGGCTTCGGCGCCGACCTTCTCCGGTGGGTCAACTATCTCTTCGTGTGGAACGCCGTGCACGCCCTCGGGTACGCGTGGGCGGACGGGCGCATCGGCTCCCCCCGCGCCAGATCGGCGTTGGGAGGGGCCGCGGTGGGCACCCTCGTCGCATTGGTGGCGCTGTTCCCCTATCCCGTCGCCATGGTGGGCCTGGACGCCGCGGCGGTGACCAACTCCAACCCGCCCAAGGTGACCCTCGTCTTCCTGGCTCTCTTCCAGTTCGGCCTCCTCACGGCGATGGAAGCGCCCGCCCGGCGCCTCCTGGCCCGTGGGAGGCTGTGGATGGGAGTCATCGCGATCTCGGCGACGATCATGACGCTCTATCTGTGGCACCTGACCGCCTTGGTGGGCGTCGTCGCGGCCCAGATCGCCCTCGACGGCTTCGGCATGCGGTATCCGGTGGCGACCCCCATGTGGTGGCTGACGCGTCCGCTGTACGTGTTGGTGCTGGCAGCGGTGACGGCCGTGTTGGTGGCGTTCATGCAGCGATACGAGCGGCCGCGGACCGACCGACGCCCCCACCCTCCCGCGTGGCGGCCCATCCTCGGCACTGCGCTGCTGTGCGCCGGCTTGGGCAACCTCGCCTCGTCTGGTGTGGTGCGCGACGGGGAGTTCTCGGTCATCACGCTGGCGATACCGGTGGCGGGCCTCATCCTCGGTGGAGTGATCGGCGCCGGTCGCTACGAGCGCCGCTACGGCTCGTTCGAGCCCGCGGCCTGAGCCACCGTATTCACACCGGGCGCCGGCGCCGGGACGAGACGACCCCGGTGTCGAAGCCGGCGAGATGGAGCCCGCCGGCGAACCGGGCGTGCTCGATCTTGAGGCACCGGTCCTGCACCACGTCGAGACCGGCCTCGATCGCCTTGGCGGCGGCTTCGTCGTTGCGAAGCCCCAGTTGGAACCAGACCACTCTCGCCCCGACTGCGATGGCATCGTCCACCACGGCGGGCAGTTCGTCGGCGCGGCGGAAGCAGTCCACGACGTCGGGGACCTCCGGAAGTGCGTCCAGCGACGGGTAGCAGGCCAGCCCCAGGACTTCGTCGTAGTTGGGGTTGACCGGATATATCCGGTAGGGGGTGCGCACGAGGTAGGTGGCCACGAAGTTCGAACTCCGCAACGGGTTGTTCGACACCCCCACCAGCGCCACGGACCGCATCTCCGAGAGGATTCGCAACCGGTCCCGCGGCGACGCATCGGTGATCACTTCACACCTCCAGTGCCTGGTCGAGATCCCACAGGATGTCGTCGACATCTTCGATCCCGACGGAGATGCGGATCATGTCGTCGCCCACCCCCGCTGCCTCTCGCTCCCCGACGGGAACCTGCTGATGAGTGGTCGATGCCGGATGGATGACGAGGGTCTTGGCGTCACCCACGTTGGCGAGGTGGCTGGCGAGTTCGACCTTCTCGATGAAGTGCACGCCGGCGTCGAATCCGCCCTCCAGCCCGAACGTGAACACAGCCCCCGGCCCGGCCGGGGTGTATCGGTCGGCGAGGTCCTTGGTGGGCGAATCGTCGAAGATCGGATAGCTCACCCAGGCCACCGCCGGGTGGGACCGGAGGAAGCGGGCCACCCCGGCGGCGTTCTCGACATGCCGGGCCATGCGCAGGTGGAGCGTCTCCAACCCGAGCATCAGGAGGAAGCTGTTGAACGGGGAGATGGACGCGCCGATGTCGCGCAACAGCTCGGTGCGCGCTTTGGTGAGGTAGCCGAACTCGCGAAAGTTCTCCCAGAACATCAGCCCGTGGTAGGCAGGCGAAGGCTCCGTCATGACCGGAAAGCGCCCGTTGTCGAAAGGGAACCTGCCGGACTCCACGATGACACCGCCGATGGCCACGCCGTGACCGCCGATGAACTTGGTCGCCGAGTGCACCACGATGTCGGCGCCGTGTTCGATCGGACGACACAGCGCCGGAGTGGCGAACGTGTTGTCGATCACGAGCGGCACGTCGTTGCGATGGGCGACGTCCGCCACTGCGGCGATGTCGAGCACGTCGGCGCGGGGGTTGCCGATCGTCTCGCCGTACAGGAGCTTCGTCCGGTCGGTGATGGCCGCCTGGAAGTTCTCGGGCTTGTCGGGATCGACGAAGGTGACCTCGATCCCCATCCGGCGCAGGGTGACGTCGAACTGCGTGTAGGTCCCACCGTAGAGACTGCGGCTGGCGACGATCTCGTCTCCTTCCTGACAGAGCGTGAGCACCGCGATCAGTTGTGCCGCCTGGCCCGAGGCGGTGGCCACCGCGCCCAGACCGCCCTCCAGCGACGCCATCCGCTCCTCGAAGGCGGCGGTGGTGGGGTTGCCGATCCGGGTGTAGATGTTGCCGTACGTCTGCAGTGCGAACAGATCGGCGGCGTTCTGCGCGTCCTCGAAGACGAAGGAGGTGGTGGCGTAGATGGGGAGCGCCCGCGCTCCCGTCTCGGGATCCGGCCGTTGACCGGCATGGATCGCTCTGGTCCCGAATCCGAACTCGTGACGATCGCTCATCTCCCCGACAGTACCGGCGATCGACCGTCGTCTCGACGCGAGCGACCCCCGGCGCGCCCGGGGCCGGGGGTCGTCGGTCCTCGATCGCGGATCAGCGGGTGAGCGCGTGATCCGAGGCGCCGACCGTGATCTTGCGCGGCTTCTCCTCCTCGGAGACCGGGATGGTGAGCGTCAGCACGCCATGGTCGTAACCCGCTTCGATGCGATCGGCGTCGAGACCGTCCCCGAGACGGAAGCGCCGGGTGATCGTCCCTTGGCGCCGCTCCCGGAGCAGGACCGTCGCATCTTCGACGGGATCCCAGGTGCGCTCCGCCGACACCGTGAGCGTGTTGCGCTCCATCGTGATGTCGATCGACTCGGGATCGACCCCGGGGAGATCGAAGTGGAGGAAGAACTTGTCGTCGAACCGGTACGCGTCGACCGGCATGAGGCTCTGTTGACGGTTGCTCATGTCGCGGGCGAGGCGGTCGAGTTCGGCGAGAGGATCAATGAACATACGGAGTGCCTCCTTTCCAACAACGTCTGTCTGCACGGACGCCTGTTTCAACGACGTCTGCTGACGCCTGTTTCAACGACGTCTGCT
>CAZCRP010000250.1:0-4724 GCA_964501055.1 uncultured Acidimicrobiaceae bacterium | reverse complement strand
GTTCGGCCAGCTCCAACTCGCGCCTGCGGTCTGTCGGGACAGGAGCCCAGGGTCTCGCGGGTGGGACTTCGTACATGACTCCACCTCCGTTCCCCTCTCAGGTTCCCATCGCGGCGACTTTCCAAACGCGCTGGTCGCGCGGTCATGGTCGCCCCGTCCCTCAGTCGCGGGGCGGTCGCTGGAGGTCGGACTCGATCAGATCCTTGATGGTGCGGGCGCTCCGCTGCACTCCTGCCCTGATCAGCTCCCGGTCGATCGATGCCGGTACGTCGGTGCTGAGCGTGATGGCCGTCACATCATCGTCGCGGGCTTCGAACGTGGCACGACCGGGCATCTCGAACCCACCCTCACGCGTGATGGTGCCGAAGGCCGTCGGTGGCTCGTACTCGACGACCTCCATGGTCCCTTCGACGGGCGTGCCGTAGCGGCTGTTGCGGCGCCGGAACACCGAACCAACCCCGACCGGTCCGCCGGACTCGTGTTCCAACTCGATGTCCGGGTCCCAGCGAGGGTGGTTGCGGACATGGTCGTCCGCGAACCAACGGAAGACATCGGCCACCGCACGATCGATCAGCGCGGTGACTTCGACTCTCACTCCTCCTCCAGTCGCTCGTCGGTGGCCGCCACCGGCGGAACGGGGAGGGTCGACTGCTCGCGGAGGATCGTGCGGAGACGATCGGAGTTCTCTTCCATGCTGGCGGCGATACTGCGGCGCAGGAGCGGCCAGAGAAGGCGCTGTCTGCCGCGGAGTCGCTGGATCCGGATGCGCAGGGCGGTGGATCCCTCGCCGAGGGGCCGGAACTCGAACGTCTGCACCCAGGTGCCGATCATGGGCATGACGAGGCGCTGGGTGAAATAGTGGAACGGGTGCCAGTCGAGGATCTCCTCGGTCATCGCTCCCCGACCATGAACGCAGTGATTGGTCGTCCCGGGGCCGCGGCGGCCAAGCGGGTTGGTCTGATCGATTCGCGTGAAATCGGTCTGCCACAGCAACCGCTTCCGGGGGGAGGTGGCGTAATCCCACACGACAGGCACGGGGGCGGGAAACTCGGCTCCGAACTCGAATTGCGCGTCGGCGGGCGGGATGAAGACGCGACGCCGCTCCTGTTCGTAGCTCCAGGCCGACTCGAGATCGTGGACATGGCCGGCTACCTCACCGATGTCCTCATACGTCTCCCGATGCTGCTTCATCCCGAGCACCTCGGGGTCCATTCCCAGGGCGATCACGCACGCGTCGGTCAACCAGGCGTAACCGTTGAGCCCCAGGCGCTCCTTCACCCCGTTCTTCAGGAGACGGTGGGCGATGACGACATCGGTCCCGGTCAGCTCCTCGCTGCCGGCCACGACACTGCGCACGAAGCGTCCGGTGTGGCCGACGAACTTGAGGTCGAGGTCGGGGATGAGCCGGCACGCGTTGCATACGCAGGTGGTGGCATGGCGGATGTCGCGCAGCCGCGAGCGGAAGGCGAAGTACGTTCCGTCGACGGTGTCGAGCAGCATCGACGCATCGACCTCGGATTCGAGGGCGTACGCGAAGGCGGCGTCGCCCTCCAACCGGCTGATGCGGAGCGCCGGGCGCAGGCCCGCGACGACGGTCTCCATCAGGTCCGCCAGCACGTCGTGGGCGTGTTCGAGTTCGGCGTCACGGAGATACTGGGTGTAGCCGGAGATGTCGGCGATCACCATGCACCCGCTCTCAGCCGGCACCATCCATTCTTCCGACGCTCGCTCCACAATCAGCCTGGGTGGACTACACCAAAGGCTAGGCGTCGCAGGCGATGGATGGCCGGGGGGTCAGTCGAGGCTGAACGGCGGATACCGGTCGGTCACCAGCAGGAAGGCGTAGGCGTTGACCCGCAGCGCCCACCGGCCAACCCCGACCACGTAGTCGAACAGCGCTCTCGGGTAGCGACCGGTGAACAGGATCGCGAACCAGGCGATCACGATGGCGACCAGGGCGCCTGCCGCCAGCACCACGAGCACGACGAAATGGGGGATGGCCAGCAGCCACTTCACAAGCGGCTGCCAGCGGTTGAGATCCGCATCGACGTCGGGATAGTCGATGTCGAGATGCACCGCCTGGTGTTCGACGGTCGAGGGGTAGCGGTCTGTGAGGAGGGCGAGGTAGGCGCCGACCCGGGTGCTGAAGCGGTTCAATTCGAGGGCGAAGTCGAACCACCAGCGTGGATACCGCTCCCGGAACAGGATCATCAGCAGCGTCGCCAGGAACAGTCCCGCGGCGATTCCGCCCCCGCTCCTGCGGAGCTGTTCGCCGGTTTCGGTGACCACCGTCTCATTACCCGTGGCCGTGAGCAGGCTCAGGATGACGACGATCGGCACCGCCCAGATGAGTCGGAAGAACGTGGTGAGCCGATCGAGCCTCTCGGGGTAGTCGATCTGCAGGCGAGCCGGGTAGGGGCGCGTGGTCATGGTGTGGGTCCTCCATCGTCGTGGTCCGTCAGTTTCATATCGGCACTGGCGTCGGCCGTCACACGGAGCACGACGCTGCCGCGCTTTCGTTGGGTGTCGACGTAGCGGTGGGCATCGGCGATCTCCTCGAGGCGGTAGACACGGTCGACGACCGGCCTCAGTTCGCCGGCCCTGGCTCGAGCATCGAGGAACATGAGGCGCTCCCGGTTGGTGGTGAGCCCGGTGAACGCGATCGTTGCCCGCCTGCGGCCCATTCTGGTCATCAGTGTCTGGATCATGATCCCCAGCGATGGCACGGTGGTCATGTAGATGCCATCGCGGGTCAGGGTCTTCCGGCAACGGGAGAACGAACTCTTGCCGACGGCGTCGAAGACGACGTCGTAGGTCTGGGAACTCGTGGTGAAGTCCACGGCGGTGTAGTCGACGACGTGATCGGCTCCGAGGGACCTCACCAACTCCACGTTCCGGGTGCTGCACACGCCGGTGACGGTGGCTCCGAAGTACTTGGCGAGTTGGACCGCCGCACCACCGACACTGCCAGACGCTCCGATGACGAGGATTGCCTGCCCGCGCCGGAGCTTGGCGACGTCCCGGAGGAACGGCAATGCCGTGAGGCCGCCGTCGATGATCGCGACTGCTTCCTCGAACGACATTCCTTCCGGTAGCGTCGCCAGCACACCGTCCTCGGGCAGACATCGGTACTCGGCGTGGGCGCCGGAATCGGGCGCCGCGGTGCCGTACACCCGGTCGCCGATGGCGAGACGCGTCACTCCCTGGCCAACGTCCTCGACCACTCCGGCGAGCTCGCTGCCGGGAATCGACTTGGGACGTCGCAGCCCGGCGAACAGCCGTACCAGCAGGGGCTTGCCGGTGCGAAAGGCGGAGTCAGGTGGCGTCACCGTCGACGCCTGGACGCTGATCAGGACTTCGCCGACTCCGGGGGCGGGCTTTTCCGCCTCACGGATGTGGAGCACGTCCGCCGAGCCGTAGCCCGTCAGGCCGACGGCCCGCATGGTGCCGTCGGGTGGTGGTGGCCGTACGTCGTAAGATGTCATACGGCGTAAGGTACTCGTACGATGTAAGAGCGTCAAGTCTGACCCGTCGAGAGGGGACCTCACCGTGAGTGCACGAGCCCAGCCGGACCCGACGCCACGCCCACCTCTGAGCAGGCAGCGGGTGTTGGAGGCGGCCGTCCGCGTCGCCGACGACGGCGGCATCGGCGCACTCACCATGCGCAATCTCGCCCAGGCGCTCGGGGTCGAGGCGATGTCGCTCTACTACCACGTCGCCAACAAGGAAGAGGTCCTCGACGGTGTGATCGAGGTGATCATGGGCGAGATCGAAGAGGCGGTTGGCGCGATCGACGGTCCGTTGCCCGAGGACGATTGGAAGAAGGCGATGCGCAAGCGGATCCTCACGGCACGGGAGGTCCTGTTACGCCATCCGTGGGCGCCCGCCGTGTTCGAGACGCGCACCTCGATCAGCCTGGCGACGATGCGCTACTTCGATGCCGTGCTCGGGATCTTCCGGGCGGGCGGCTTCTCCTACGACCTGGCGCACCACGCCATGCATGCGCTGGGAAGCCGCGCCCTCGGATTCACCCAGGAGCTGTTCGAGCCCGACGAGCAGGACGAGGGCGGAGACGAAGCACAGGCCATGCTCGAGCAGATGGCCGACCAGTTTCCGCACCTGGTCGGAATGATCACCGAGGTCGCCCACGACGACCCCGACTCCACCTTGGGTTGGTGCGACGACCAGTCCGAGTTCGAATTCGGCCTCGACCTGATCCTCGACGGTCTCGATCGCCTCCGGTCCGCCGACTGACGGCGACTCGGCACGACTGCTCCCACGTCGCGGGCGAGGCAGACAGGCGGGGTGACTAGTCACCCGGCAGCGACGCACGCGGCTCTCGTGACCAGCCTGCGAGTGCTCATTTCTCCACTGTCCGTTGGTTGCATTGCCTTTCCGGGTTCGGCGCCTGTTCCGGCTCAGTGACTAGTCACCGGTGTGCGCGTCATAGATGGACATCTTCCTCGGGCCCGTGGACACCCGATACCCGCGTCATGAACGTCGCCACGACACAGGAGCGCACCATGACCACCCTCAAGACGATCGGCTACCAGCGAACGGCAGCCCTGCTCGTCGCGTTCGCGGTGGCTTTCGGCCTCGGCGTGCCGCTCGCCTCCGCTGCTCCCGACTGCAGCATCCCGGGGCACTCCGAAGCCTTCAAGAAGTTCTGCACCGACTCCAGCGACGACTCCGAGACGGAGGTGGAGGCAGAGGTGGATGTGGAC
>CAZCRP010000249.1:0-4733 GCA_964501055.1 uncultured Acidimicrobiaceae bacterium | reverse complement strand
GGCCACGGCCTCTGCCGCCGGCACTTCCTCGGCGGCTTCGACCGGCGGCGGCGGGGCGGGGGCGGCGACAGTGTGGATCTTGCCGGCGGCCACCTTGAACCTCGACATCGTCCCGGAGATCTCGAGCAGCTTGCGGACCGCCTCGGTGGGCTGCGCGCCCTTCTTCAGCCAGTCGATCGCCTTGTCGGAGTCGATCTCGATCAAGGACGGTTCCTGGCGCGGGTCGTAGCGACCCAGCAGGTCGATGTAGCGGCCGTCCCGGGGCGCGCGGCCGTCGATCACGACCACGCGATAGAACGGGGAGCGCTTCTTCCCCATGCGCATCAGGCGCATCTTGACGGCCATCTCATTCACCTCTTGCGTTTCTTGCCGCCGGCCGCGAGTCCGGGCATCCCCGGCAAACCCCGGCCGCCTGCCAACTGCTTCATCATCTTCTGTGCATCGGCGAATTGCTTGAGGAGGCGGTTCACGTCCTGCGGGCTGGTGCCCGATCCGGTCGCGATGCGCTTCCGTCGGCTACCGCCGATGATCTTCGGTTTCTGCCGCTCCTCGGGGGTCATCGAGCGGATGATCGCTTCGACGCGTGCCAGATCGCGGTCGTCGATGTTGACATCCCGCAAGGCGGAGCCGGCGCCGGGGAGCATAGCAAGGATGTCCTTGAGCGGCCCCATCCGCTTCAGCATCTGGAACTGCTCGAGAAAGTCCTCCAGCGTGAACTGGCCCTTCTCCATCTTGCGGGCGGCCTTCTCCGCCTCGGCCTCGTCGAAGTTCTGCTCTGCCTTCTCGATGAGCCCCAGCACGTCGCCCATGCCCAGAATCCGGCCCGCCATCCGGTCGGGGTGGAAGGGCTCGAATGCCTCCAGACCCTCCCCCAAACCGGCGAACTTGATCGGCACACCCGTCACCTCCCGAACCGAGATGGCGGCGCCACCCCGGGCGTCACCGTCCAGTTTGGAGAGCACCACCCCGGTCACCGGTGTCTGCTCGGCGAAGCCCCTCGCCACGTTGACCGCGTCCTGACCGGTCATCGCATCGATGACCAGCAGCACCTCGTCCGGCTCGGCCTCCTTCGCCACGTCGGCGAGTTCCCGCATCAACTCGTCGTCGATCTGCAACCGGCCGGCGGTGTCGATGACGACGGTGTCCCGCCCCGTCTTCGCAGCCTCCTTGAGGGCCGCCCTCACGACGCGCTGCGGCCGGGAGGTGCGGTCGGCGTAGACGGGGACGTCGATGCGCCGACCGAGGGTCTCCAGTTGATCGATGGCGGCCGGCCGTTGCAGATCCGCCGCGACCAGCAGCGGGCGCCGTCCCTCCCCTTTCAGCCGCAGTGCCAGCTTGGCGGCGGAGGTCGTCTTGCCCGAACCCTGCAGCCCGACCATCAGGATCGTCAGCGGCGGTGCTGCCTTGCGGAGCGGGACAGCCTCGGATCCGAGCGTCGTGATCATCTCCTCGTGGACGATCTTGACCACCTGCTGGCCGGGGGTGAGGCTCTTCTGCACGTCGGCCCCGAGCGCCCGCTCCCGGATTCGCTCGATGAGCGACCGCACGACGGCCACGTTGACATCGGCTTCCAGCAGGGCGAGACGAACCTCACGCAAGGCGGTGTCGACATCCGCTTCGTCGAGCCGTCCCTTGCCGCGCAGGCGCGAGAAGACCCCGTCGAATCGATCGGTCAGTGCTTCGAACATGGAGCGGAAACGGTAACGGCCCGCGGGCTGCAGGCCGAACGAGCGACCAGCCGGGGTTTGGAGCGGTCGGTAGGCTCGATGTGGTGACTGCCGGCGACCTGTCCGACGCCATCGACGATCCGCGCGACGAAGAGCTGCGCAGCGACATCCGCCGTCTGGGCGCGGAACTCGGCAACGCCTTGACCCGCCAGCACGGTGCAGAACTGCTCGACCTCGTGGAGCGGGTGCGGGCGCTGACCAAGGCGGTCCGATTGACAGGCGATGAGGCGGCGGGCGCCGAACTGGAGGAGGTGCTGGGCTCGCTGTCACTGACCGACGCCATCCACCTGGTCCGGGCGTTCTCGGCGTACTTCTATCTCGCCAATGTCGCCGAGCAGAGCCACCGGATCGGCGATCTGGCCATGACCGACGAGAGTCGCACGATCGGCGCCACCGTCGACCGGATCCTGGCCGCCGACGTCGACCCGGACTTGGTGTCGGCGGTGTTGGGACGGCTGCAGCTGCGGCCCGTGTTCACCGCCCATCCCACCGAAGCCGCCCGCCGGACACTCCTCACCAAACAGCGGAGGATCGCCGAATTCCTCGCCGAGCGCTCCGACCCGCGACGTTCGGACACCGATCGGAGGCGGATCGACCGCCGGGTGGCGGAGCTGATCGACCAGATCTGGCAGACGGACGAGCTGCGGGGCGACCGGCCGACGCCGATCGACGAGGCGCGGTCCGCCGTGTTCTATCTGGACCAACTGGCGGCGGACGTGATGCCGGACCTCGCCGACGAGCTCGACGTCCAGTTGCGCCGCCTCGACGATCGACGGCGGCGAGCGCCGATCCGCTTCGGAACATGGGTGGCGGGCGACCGGGACGGCAACCCGAATGTGACGGCCGACCTCACCATGCAGGTGCTCGAGATGCAGCACGAGCACGGATTGCGCGCCCTCATCGACCACGTGGCGTCGGTCGCCGAGGAGTTGTCGGTGTCGGTCCGGATCCGGCGCATCTCGCCGGCGTTCGAAGAGAGCCTGACCCGCGATCGCCAGCTGCTGCCCTCCGTATGGGAGCGGTTCAAGGTGCTCAACGCGGACGAGCCCTACCGGCTCAAGTGTGCATACATCCACCAACGGCTCCGCAACACCCAGCGCCGCATCGCCGGCGACTCCCGCCACGTTCCCGGCGGCGACTACCTCCGACCCGGACAGTTGCTGGCGGAGTTGGAGCTGATGCGGGATTCGCTCACCGCCAATGCCGGCGAGCTGATCGCCGACGGCAGTCTGATGCGATTGATCCGCAACGTGGAGACATTCGGATTCCATCTCGCGACGATGGACATCCGCGAGCACGCCGAGAAGCACCACGCGGTTCTCTCTCGCCTCTATGAGCGGATCGAGGTGGACTACGCAGCCCTGGATCGCGCCGCCCGACTCGAACTCCTCGCCACCGAACTCGAGAACCGGAGACCGCTGGCATCGCCGCTGACGCCCCTCGCCGACAACGAGGCCGCGACGTTCCAGACCTTCCATGCCGTGCGGCGGGCGCACGACCGTTTCGGGCCCGGAGTCATCGAGTCCTACATCGTCTCCATGACCCAAGGCGTCGACGACGTCCTCGCTGCCGCCGTCCTGGCGCGGGACGCCGGGCTGATCGACCTGCATGCCGGCACCGCTTCGATCGACATCGTGCCGTTGTTCGAGACGATCGAGGAGCTGCGACGGGCGGGCGAGTTGCTGGACTCGATGCTCTCGACCCCTGCCTATCGCCGGATCGTGGAGCTGCGGGGCAACACCCAGGAAGTCATGCTCGGATACTCCGACTCGAACAAGTTCGGCGGCATCACCACCTCACAATGGGAGATCTACAAAGCCCAGCGGCTGCTCCGCAACACCGCCCAGGACCACGGTGTCACCCTCTTGCTGTTCCACGGCCGCGGCGGGACGATCGGCCGCGGCGGCGGCCCCACCCATCAGGCGATCCTCGCCCAGCCCTTCGGAACCATCGACGGAGGGATCAAGGTCACCGAGCAGGGCGAAGTCATCTCCGACAAGTACGGACTGCCAGGGCTGGCGACCCGCAACCTGGAGCTGGCGGTGTCCTCGGTGCTCGAGGCATCGCTCCTCCACCGCGCGTCGCGCCAACCCAAGGACGTCCTCGACCGGTGGACCGAAACGATGGAGCTCGTCTCCCAGGCCGCGCTCGGTGCCTACCGCAACCTGGTCGAGACCGACGGGCTCGTCGACTACTTCCTGTCATCGACCCCGGTCGAGGAGCTGGGGGACATGAACATCGGGTCCCGGCCCTCTCGCCGGCCGGAAGGGGGCACCGGCCTCGACGACCTCCGTGCCATCCCCTGGGTGTTCGGTTGGACCCAGTCCCGCCAGATCATTCCCGGCTGGTTCGGGGTCGGTACCGGTCTGGCCGCCGCCCGCACCGCCGGTGCCTGGGACGTGATCGAGGAGATGCACGAAAAGTGGTTGTTCCTGCAGACGTTCGTCTCCAATGTCGAGATGACGCTCTCCAAGACGGACCTCGCCATCGCGTCGCGCTATGTGCACCAGCTCGTCGAACCCCGCCACCACCATCTGTTCGACCGGATCTCCGAGGAGTTCGTGCGCACCACCGAGGAGGTTGCCCGGCTCACAGGCAGCGCGCTCCTCGACCGCCTGCCCATCCTGCAGCGGACACTGGCCGTGCGCGATTACTACCTCGATCCCCTGAACTATCTGCAGGTCTCGCTCCTGGAGCGCAGCAGGCGCGGCCAGCACGACGCCCAACTCGAACGGGCGCTGCTGCTGACGGTGAACGGGATCGCCGCCGGGATGCGAAACACGGGCTGAACTTCCCAGGCCGCGACGTGACAATCGCCCCCGAGCCCTCCAAGATCCGTTCGTGCGCACGTTCGTCGCTCTCGTCGCTCTCGCTCTCGCGCTCGTCGCCGCCTGCGGCGGCACCGCGGGTGAGGAAGCCACGGCGACCAGCGAGACGCGACCCCTCACGCTGCCCTTCCCCCCTGCCCCGGAGACACCCACCGGCCCGCTGGCGCCGGCCACGGTG
>CAZCRP010000248.1:0-4739 GCA_964501055.1 uncultured Acidimicrobiaceae bacterium | reverse complement strand
CCGCCGCCGCCTCACCACGGCCGGAGCAGCGCTGCGTGACGCCCGACGAAAGGCGGCAGCCCGCCTCGCCGCCGGCACCGTTGAACACCTCGTGGAACTCGGCTTCATTCGCCCCTCGCTCGAAGTCACCGTCGAGGAGACCGAAGCCCAGCCCGGGGGGGCGGACCGGGCAACGGTCCTTTTCGCCTCCGACGATCGGCTCCAGGCGGGTCCGATCGCCAAGGTGGCCTCCGGAGGAGAGTTGAGCAGGCTCGTGCTGGCGCTGCGGCTGGCGGGAGAGGCAGGGGAGGCCGACACGGTGGTGTTCGACGAGATCGACGCCGGTGTGGGGGGTGTCACCGCCATCGCCGTCGGCGCCAAGCTGGCGGCCCTCGCCCGCACCAGGCAGGTGCTGTGCGTGACCCATCTACCGCAAGTCGCCGCCCATGCGGACGTCCACTGGGTGGTCGATCGGGCGGGGGAGGAAGCGGTCGTGCGGCGGGTCGAAGGCGAGGGACGCGTCGAGGAGCTCACCAGGATGCTGGCGGGCATCCCGGAGAGCGAGCACGGCAGGGACACCGCGCACGAGCTGTTGGTGCGGGCCGGTCAGGCCGGGATACAGTGACCGTATGACCCTCGTGCTCTCCGATCACGCGGGGGAGGTGTCCCGCATCACCCTCAACCGGCCGGAGCGCCGCAACGCCCTCAGCCTCGAGACCCTCGAGGCGCTCGATGCCGCCCTGGCCGCGGTCCCTCCCGAGGCGCGGGTGGTCGTGCTCGGCGCTGCCGGCCCGGCCTTCTCCGCCGGCCACGACCTCGGAGAGATGATCGATCGACCGACAGACTTCTACGCCGCGCTGTTCGACGCCTGCGTGGCGGTGATGGAGCGGATCCACCGCCTCCCGCAACCCGTCATTGCCCGGGTCCATGGCATCGCCACCGCGGCCGGTTGCCAGCTGGTGGCGGCCTGCGACCTGGCTGTCGCCTCCGAGGACGCACACTTCGCCACGCCGGGAGTGAAGATCGGGCTCTTCTGCTCGACCCCCATGGTGCCGATCTCCCGGGCGGTGGGCCGCAAACGGGCGATGGAGATGCTGCTGACCGGTGAGGCGATCGACGCCCGCACCGCCGTCGAGTGGGGGCTGGTGAATCGCGCCGTGCCGGCGAATGCCCTGGATGCCGAGATCGACCGACTTGTCGCGCAGATCACGCGGTACTCGCGACGGGTGATCGGAATCGGCAAAGAGGCCTTCCACACCCAGATCGAACTCGATGAGCACCGGGCCTACGACCTGACCAGGGCGGTGATGACCACCAACGCCGGGATGGCCGACGCCCAGGAGGGGATGGGCGCCTTCCTGGAGAAGCGCTCCCCCCGCTGGCCCGATCAGGCCTGACCACCATGCGCGACAAGGTCTCGATCACCGAGCTCACCCCGCTGCTGTTCCTCGAGCGCTCCGCCGACGTGTTCCCGGACCGCACCGCCGTCACCTACCGGGAGCGCTCGCTCACCTACCGCCAGCTGCGGGAGGAGGTGAACCGCACCACGCGGGCGTTGCAGGAGTCGGGGCTGCAAACGGGCGACCGCGTGGCGTATCTGCTCCCCAACGTGCCCGAGATGTTGATGGCCCACTTCGCCGTGCCGCTCGTGCCCGCCGTGCTCGTCGCGATCAACACCCGGCTGAGCGGTGCCGAGATCGCCTACATCCTCGACCACAGCGGAGCGTCGCTGCTGGTGGTCGACACCGCCCTCTACCCGGTGGTCGCGCCCCACCTCGCCGACCGGGCAGGGCTGCGGGAGGTCGTGACGGTCCACGACCCGCACAGTGGCGTCGACGACGTCGACGGTCACGTCCGCTACGCAGAATTCGTCGCTCGCGGCGACGACACCGCCCTCCCGCTGCGGGTCGACGACGAGGAGCGGGTCATCTCGATCAACTACACCTCGGGCACCACTGGGCGGCCCAAGGGAGTGATGTACACCCATCGCGGGGCGCACCTGAACGCGCTGGCCGAGATCATCCACAGCCGCCATCACACCGACTCGGTGTATCTGTGGACGCTGCCGATGTTCCATTGCAACGGCTGGTGCACGACGTGGGGGGTCACCGCCATCGGCGGTCGCCACGTCTGCCTGCGGCAGGTGGATCCCGCCGAGATCTGGCAGCTGATCGAAACCGAGGGGGTCACCCATCTGAACGGGGCGCCGACGGTGTTGATCTCGCTGGCCAACCATCCGGACGCCAAGGCGTTCGGCCGGCGGTTCACGATCACGACCGCCGGGGCGCCGCCCAGTCCCACCATCATTCGCCAGATGACCGAACTCGGCGCCGACCTCGTCCACGTGTACGGGCTGACCGAGACCTACGGCCCGTACACGGTGTGCGAGATCCAGGACGAGTGGGCGGCAGCCGAGACCGAGGACCGCGTCCGCCTGATGGCCCGCCAGGGTGTCGCCTACATCGGGGCGGACCCCATCAGGGTGGTCGACGAGCACATTCACGACGTGCCACGCGATGGTGTCACCATGGGCGAGGTGGTGATGCGCGGCAACAACGTGATGGCCGGCTACCACGAAGATCCCGAGGCGACCGCCAAGGCCTTCGCCGGGGGGTGGTTCCACTCGGGGGATCTGGCGGTATGGCACCAGGACGGGTACATCGAGCTGCGCGACCGGGCCAAGGACATCATCATCTCCGGGGGGGAGAACATCTCGACCATCGAGGTCGAGCAGGCGGTGATGTCGCATCCGGCGGTGCTGGAGGCGGCGGTCGTGTCGATGCCGCACGAGCATTGGGGGGAGCGCCCGAAGGCCTTCGTGACGCTGAAGGAGGGGATGAGCGTCTCCGGCGAGGAGATCATCGCCCACGTGCGCGAGCGGCTTGCCCACTTCAAGGCCCCCGACGCCGTCGAGATCCTCGCGACCCTCCCCAAGACGAGCACCGGCAAGGTCCAAAAGTACGTCCTGCGCGAAACCCTCTGGTCCGACCACGACGCCCGCATCCACTGAGGGGTTCCGCGTACCCAGGGTTCCCAGCTACCGCCACGGTACTCCTGAGCCCACAGTTCGTCGCTGACATCGACATCCGCCCGAACCGTGGGCTCCCAGCTACCGCCACGGTACTCCTGAACCCTGGGTACGCCGCGCCCCCCGGGGGGTGCGCGGGGTGGGGGTGGAGTCGTGCTACGGTGACGATCCGTGCTGAACAGGTACCGATACCGGATGTGCGGAGTCGCTGGGGGGACCGTGTGACCGACCGACCCACCAAGTACGTGTTCGTCACCGGCGGAGTCGTCTCCAGTCTCGGCAAGGGCATCACCGCCGCCTCCCTCGGCCGCATCCTCAAGTCCCGCGGCCTGAACGTCGTCATCCAGAAGCTCGATCCGTACATCAACGTGGATCCCGGGACGATGAACCCCTTCCAGCACGGAGAGGTCTTCGTCACCGACGACGGGGGGGAGACCGACCTCGACCTCGGTCACTACGAGCGTTTCGTGGGAACCAACCTGCGCCGGACCTCGAACGTGACCGCCGGCTCCGTCTACCTCTCGGTCATCAAGAAGGAACGGCGCGGCGACTACCTGGGCGACACGGTCCAGGTCATCCCCCACATCACGAACGAGATCAAACACCGCATCCGTCAGGTCGGCTCGGAGGACGACGTCGACGTCGTGATCACCGAGGTCGGCGGGACGGTGGGCGACATCGAGGGGCTCCCGTTCCTGGAGGCGATCAGACAGTTCGCCAACGACGTCGGGCGGGAGAACGCCATGTTCATCCACGTCACGCTCGTTCCGTACATCGCCTCGTCCGAGGAGTTGAAGTCGAAGCCCACCCAGCACTCGGTGGCCGAACTGCGCTCGAAGGGGATCGCGCCCGACATCATCGTCGTCCGCTCCGATCGTCCGATCGACGACTCGGTGCGCAAGAAGATCTCGTTGTTCTGCGACGTCAGCACCAGGGCGGTCGTGAGCGCACCCGATGCCAGCGACATCTACGAGGTCCCGTTGACGATGCACCGCCAAGGGTTGGACACCGTGGTGTGCGAGCGACTGTCGCTCGACTGCCCGCCTCCTGACCTCTCCGACTGGGAGGCAATGGTGGAACGGGTCCGCACCGCCACGCGGTCGGTGACGATCGGCATCGTCGGGAAGTACGTCGACCTCCCTGACGCCTACCTCTCCGTCGCCGAGGCACTCCGCCACGGCGCGGCCTCCCATGGCCTGGCGCTGGACCTGCGCTGGATCCCTTCCGACGAACTGACCGGCATGCTGGCGTCGAGCTACCTCGACGACTTGCACGGCATCGTCGTGCCGGGCGGCTTCGGCGCCCGCGGCGTGGAAGGCAAGATCGCCTCCATCCGGTACGCCCGCGAGCGGGGCATCCCCTTCCTCGGCCTGTGCCTCGGGCTGCAGTGCGCGGTGATCGAGTTCGCCCGCAACGTGCTCGGCCTAGGCGAGGCCAACTCCACCGAGTTCGACCCGACCACCACCCATCCCGTCATCGACCTGATGGCCAGCCAGGAGGGCGTCGAGGACATGGGGGGGACGATGCGACTGGGCCTGTACGCCGCCAGGCTACTGGAGGGCACGACCGTCCGCCGCCTGTACGGCACCGAGCTGATCTACGAGCGGCATCGGCACCGCTGGGAGGTCAACAACCGCTACCGGCGCGACCTCGAAGGCGCGGGGATGAGACTGTCGGGGTTGTCCCCCGACGGCCTGCTCGTCGAGTTCATCGAACTGGAGGACCACCCGTT
>CAZCRP010000247.1:0-4742 GCA_964501055.1 uncultured Acidimicrobiaceae bacterium | reverse complement strand
ACGGCGAGGGCGCGCCCGTCGTATCAGCGCTCCAGTCGGGCGTGCCCGCCACGACTGGCCCGCCCGCGTTGACGCGATACAACGCGCCGCCAGATGGCGGTGGCGGTGTACACGTCGGGCGACCGCCCGGACGACTCCATCCCCTCGGGCTGCAGTCCGCCGACGACGACGAAGGCGACCCGGTCGGGCTGGTCGGGGATGCGGGGATCGCTCGGATCGGGCCGATCGAAGAAGACCTTCCCTGTCTCGAACAACGCGACGGTGCCCGCACCGTGGGACAGGTTGTATCGAGCCGAGCGGAGGAGGCCAGGCAGCAGCGTGGTGCGAAGGACCGACTCCTCTTCCCGCAGGGGATTGCGGACGATGACGACCCTCCGGGCGGCGTGCTGCAGGGGATAGCCCAAGGCGTCGAGATCGTCTGCGCCGATGAAGCTCAGGTGCGACGCCTGCGACAGGCCGACGCCGACGAGTGCCGCCCGCAACGCACGCGCCCGCTGCTGGGCGTATGACCAGCCGCCGCCTCGTCCTCGCGGAACGGTCGCCCCGAACCGTTCGTACCCGTGGAGGCGGGCGACCTCCTCGATCAAGTCGATCGGGCGCTCGATGTCAGGGCGATAGCCGGGGATCGTGACGGAGATCGGATCGCCGCCCGCCACCTCCATACCGATCGACGAGAGGAGGGAAGGGACCGTCGCGGTGTCGAATCCCTCACCGAGCACCCGCGTGACGTCCCGCAGGGCGAGGGCGATGACCCGACGTTGGAAGGGGCGGCCGACGACGTCGACGGGGGTCTCGAGCACGGTCCCCCCGGCCACACGCTGCAGCAGGTGCGCCGCCCGGGCCGTCGCCAGCAGCGGGAGCTCCCGGTCGACCCCGCGTTCGAAGCGGGTGGAGGCCTCGGACCGCAGGTTGTGGCGGCGAGACATCCACATCACGGTCGGTGGATCCCAACTCGCTGCCTCCAGCAAGATGTCGGTCGAAGTGGGCTGAACCTCCGAAGCAGCTCCTCCCATCGTCCCGGCCATGGAGGTCGGCCCGAGGTCGTCGCAGATCACCAGGTCCTCGGCGGTCAGCGCTCGCTCGATGTCGTCGAGTGTCGTCAACGTCTCGCCTGCCCTGGCCCGTCGCACGACAAGGTCACCGTGGAGACGATCGATGTCGAACGCATGGAGGGGATGTCCCAGCTCGAGCATGACGTAGTTCGTGACGTCCACGGCGTTGGAGATGGGCCGCATGCCGCTCACCCGCAGACGATGCCGCATCCAGAACGGCGCCGGACCACCACGAATCCCTCGCATCTCCCGGAGCGTGAAGCGATAGCAGCCGTCGGGATCCTCGATCGTCACGCCGACCCGGGGGGTTCCAGGCGCCGTCTCCGGAGATGCGTCCGGCATTCGGACGTCGAGGTCGAAGTGGGCGGCGAGGTCGCGGGCGATGCCGAGCACCGACATGGCGTCTGGCCGGTTGGGAGTGATCGAGAGGTCGAACACCACGTCGGGCAGCGCCACCCACTCGGAGAAGTCCCGGCCGACCGGCGCATCCGGCTCGAGCACCAAGATGCCGGTGTGATCGTCGCCCAACCCCAACTCCCGTTCGGAGCAGATCATCCCATGGGAGCGGACCCCGCGGATGTCCCTCGTGCCGATCTCGAATCCGCCGGCCAGCACCGCCCCGGGAGCGGCGAAGGCGACCCGCGCCCCCGCCTCGAAGTTCCATGCCCCGCACACCACCGTGACCGGATCTCCGCCAGTCGTCACGGTGCACACCCGCACCTTGTCGGCGTCCGGATGCCCCTCGACCGTCAGGACCTCGGCGATCGAGACCCCGCTCCAGTCGGCCGCCAACTCCTGGACTCCGTCCACCTCGTGCCCGAGCGAATAGAGGACGTCCTTCAGCTTCTGCGGGTCTCGGGTCGGCAGATCGATGAACTCCGACAGCCAGTTGAGCGAGATCTTCATGTCGGGAACTGGGACAGGAAACGGAGGTCGTTCTCGATGAAGTGACGGATGTTGTGGATGTCGTGGCGCACCATCGCGAGCCGCTCGACGCCCATCCCGAACGCGAAACCGGAGAGGGAGGTCGGGTCGTAGCCGACCGCTTCGAGCACGTTCGGATCGACCATCCCGCATCCGAGCATCTCCAGCCATCCGGCCCCGCCGCACACGCGGCATCCCGCCTCGCCTCCGTCGCAGGCGAAGCACGAGACGTCGAGTTCGGCAGAAGGCTCGGTGAACGGGAAGAAGTGAGGCCGCAACCGCACAGTGGTCGCCGGGCCGAAGAAGCGGCGGGCGAAGTGCAACAGGGTGCCTCTGAGGTCGCTGAAGCGAATGTCGGTGTCGACTGCCAGCCCCTCGATCTGATGGAACACCGGCAGGTGCGACGCGTCGATGGTGTCCGTCCGGAACACCTTCCCTGGTACGACCACGTGCACCGGCGGCTCGTGCACCTCCATCCACCGGACCTGCATGGGGGAGGTCTGCGTGCGAAGCAGCGATTCGTCGTCCGCCACCTCGTAATACAGGTACATCGTGTCGGACTCGGCCCGCGCCGGGTGGGTGACGGGCGTGTTGAGGGCGTCGAAGTTGTACCAGCCGGTCTCGGCTTCAGGGCCCTCGGCCACGTCGTAACCGAGGCCGACGAAGATGTCGCACACCTCGTCCATGGTCTGTTGGATCAGGTGCAGCGTCCCCCGGGCGATCTCGACCCGCTCCAGGGTGACATCCACCTTGTCATCCGCCAGCAGTGCGTCGGCGGCGCGGCGCTCGAGCAGCTGTCGCTGGACCGCCAGCACCAGGGAAAGCGACTCCCTGGCCGCTTGGATCTGCTGTCCCGCCATCGGCCGCTCCTCGGCGGGGAGGGAACCGATCTCCCGCTGCATCGCCGCCAGCACGGACCGGCGGCCGACGAGTTCGGCTTCGAGTTCGTCGAGTTCGGACAGCGAGGTGGTCGCCTCCACCCGCTGGGGTGCGTGTGCGACGATTTCGTCGAGTGATTGCATGGGAGCCGGTGAGGTTACCGGGTCGGACGCGCCCCACCTGCGGAGTTCCTCCAACCGGCCAGTTCGTAGGCGACGATTGCTCCCGCCACTGCCGCGTTCAGGCTCTCGGTCCCGCCCGACATCGGCACCGACACCCGCAGGTCGGCCCCGGCCACCTGGGAGTCCGCCAGACCGTGTGCCTCCGACCCGATCAGCACCGACCAGACTCGGTCACGGGCGAGATGGCTCCCCAACTCGTGAGAGGGAATACCGCCGGCGACGACGGTGGCGATCACGCCCGCCGTCACCTGGTCGACACCGATGCGGGTCCGAAAGTGGGTGCCGGCCGCAGCCCGCAACACCTTCGGCGCCCAGGGGTCGACCGCACCGCGACGGCACACCACGTCCAACCCGAACGCAGCCGCCGTCCTGATCAGGGTGCCGGCATTTCCCGGATCCGCCACGTCGAGCACGAGATGATCTCGCTGCGGGGGCTGGGGATCGGGCACAGACATCACAGCCACCGGCCCGCGGGGCGACTCGGTACCCGCCAATTCGTCCAGGAGGTCGGCCGTGACCTCGATCCACGCGAGGTCCTGCAACTCCCGTGGCGCCGCCCCCACCCCGAAGACATGCTGGATCTCCGCCCCGGCGGCCACCGCCTCCTCGATCAGATGAGGTCCTTCGAGGATCGTGCGTCCGGTCCGCTTGCGCTCCCGCGCGCCGTGGAGCCGCACCGCTGCGGCGACCCGCGGGTTGCGGGGCGAGCGGACCGGCTCCACGCGGTGCGTCTCAGTCGGTGCGAGCGGCTTCGACCACCTGGCTGAAGGCCTGCGGATCGTTCACGGCGAGATCGGCCAGCATCTTGCGGTCGATCTCGATCTCCGCCGCCTTGAGACCGGCGATCAGTTGGCTGTAGGTGGTGCCGTTCTGGCGGGCGGCGGCGTTGATGCGCTGGATCCACAGCTTCCGGAATTCGCCTTTGCGCGCCCGGCGGTCGCGATAGGCGTCCTGCATCGCGTGCATGACCTGCTCGTTGGCGGTCTTGAAACGACGGCTGCGGGCACCCTTGTACCCCTTGGCGCGGTCCAGCACCTTCTTGTGGTTCTTGCGGGCGTGCACCGCCCTCTTCACGCGCGCCATTTCAACTCCCCAGCATCTTCTTGACGACCTTGGCGTCCCCGGGGGCGAGGTCCGCCTCGCCCCGCAGCCGCCGGAAGCGGTCCGCTCCCTTGGCCAGGCGCAGGTGAGCCTTTCCCGCCTGCTTGCGACGCAGCCGGCCGGTCCCTGTTCTCTTGATCCGCTTGGCGGCGCCGCGATGTGTCTTCATCTTCGGCATTCCGTCCTCCTCATTCTTCTTCCGAGTGCGCCTCGTGCTCCGCGTGCTCGGCTTCGGTACCTGGCTCCTTGAATCTTCGGTTGGGCGCCAGGGTCATCGTCATGTTGCGACCCTCCAGCGACGCCGGCTGCTCGACGACCGCCCGGTCTCCGAGCGTTCCCAGCATCCGATCGAGCACGACCCGCCCGAACTCGGGCCGCTCGCGCTCCCGGCCCCGGAAGCGAACGGTCACCTTGACCTTGTCGCCCTCCGCCAGCCACTCCGCCGTACGGCGGGCCTGCATGTCGAAGTCGTGATCGGCGATCCGCGGCGTCAGCCGGGCTTCCTTGATGACTGTCCTGGTCTGCTTCTTGCGGGCTTCGCGGTCACGGACGGATTGCTCGTACTTGAACTTGCCGTAGTCCATGATCTTGCAAACCGGTGGGC
>CAZCRP010000246.1:0-4767 GCA_964501055.1 uncultured Acidimicrobiaceae bacterium | reverse complement strand
CACGATGCGGGCGCCATGGCGCTCCTTGAGGTCGTCGCCGGCGCCAAGCGTCCCCGCCGATCCGGCGGCGGCGACGAAGGCGCGGAGTTTCCCCTTGCCGTGGGCCTCGTACACGCGTTCCAGCGCGGGTCCGGTCACCCGGTAGTGACCGAGGTGGTTGGAGAACTCGGAGAACTGGTTGAGGATGACGTTGCTCGGGTCCAGGGCCAACTCCTTGCAGGCGTCGTAGATCTCCTTCACGTTCGACTCGGTCCCGTGCGTGCGGATCACGTCTTCGGGACCGGCGATCCACTCGTTGAGCCAGTCGAACCGCTCTTTGGACATGCCTTCGGGCAGCACCGCCACCCCCCGACAACCCATGATCCGGGAGATCGCCACCCCGCCTCGGGCGTAGTTGCCGGTCGACGGCCAGATGGCGCGGTGCACGGTGGGATCGAAGGCCCCGGCCACCACTTTGGGAGCGAGACAGGCGTAGGCGGCGAGCACCTTGTGGGCCCGGATCATCGGAAACCGGTTGCCGAGGGCGATCAGGATGCCGGCGTCGATCCCGGTCAACTCGCCGGAGAGCACGAGGTACTCGGGGACTTCGACGCGACCCTCCCGGGTGTGGTCGTTGAACCAGTTCACCCGCCACAGGTTGCGGGCGTCGGGATCGTCCGCGCCCACGCCGGCGGCGGCGTCGGCGGGGATGAGCGACGGATCGGCCAGCTGCGCGAAGGTCGGCAGCGTGATGCGCCGTTCCCGAAACCGCTGCACGGTGCGATCACGCGCCGCCTGGTCGATCACCCCGTCGTACAGCCCCAACACCTGCTCGCTCATCCCCCTGATCGTAGATCCGCGTTCGGGACCGGCGATCATCGCCAGGCGGATCTGGTTGCATCTCCCCTTCAGCTTGATAACCTACCTGTTATGCAACTGGCTGGTTATGAATCCACGACGATGGCGGCGGCGCCCCAGGCCGGCCGTGGCGAGGTCGACGAGGCCAGCCTGGACGCCACCTTCGCCGCTCTCGCCGACCCGACCAGGCGAGCCATCCTGACCCGCCTGGCGGCGGGAGAAGCGACCGTGACCGAGCTCGCCGCCCCGTTCGACATGAGCCAGCCCGCGGTGTCCAAGCACCTCAAAGTGCTGGAGCGGGCGGGTCTGATCAGTCGCAGAAGGGACGCCCAGCGGCGCCCGTGCCGGCTCGAGGCCCGCCCACTGGCGGCGGCAACTGGCTGGTTGGGCACCTACCGGGAGTTCTGGGAGGCGAGCTTCGACCGGCTCGACGCACTGCTCGCGGAACGAAAGAACCAGGAGGACCGGCACCCATGAGCCACCACCCGACCACGCTGGACATCACCGCCCCCGGCGACACCGAGATCGTGATGACCCGCGCCTTCGATGCCCCCCGCCACCTCGTGTTCGAGGCCCTCACCCGGCCCGAGCTCATCACCCGCTGGCTGACCGGCCCTCCCGGCAACGAGATGCTCCACTGTGAGGTCGACCTGCGGGTGGGCGGGGCCTACCGCTACGTGTGGCGCAACTCGTCAGGCGACGACATGGGTGCCGGCGGAGTCTTCACCGAGATCGTCGTGCCCGAGCGCCTCGTCTGCACCGAGTCGTTCGACGACCCGTGGTACGAGGGCGAGGCGCTCATCCGGTACGAGCTGTTCGAGCACGGTGATCACACGCTCCTCTCGGCGACGATGACATACGGATCCCGGGCGGCGCGGGATGTGGCACTCGCGTCCGGGATGGATTCGGGCGTACGCCACAGCTATGAGCAGTTGGACGACCTGGTGCACACGATGGCGACCAGCGGGACACCCGACTGACGGACGTCAGCGCAGGTGGCGGCCGCGGGGCTTCGGCTTCCGACGACGGCCCGCATTGGCACTCGGCCGCAGCGCCGCCAGTTCGGACAGGTGGGTGCTCGGCTGGGGTTCGGGAAGCGCGCGGGACTCGACCTCGGGGGCCACCCGGGCCGCCCGCGCGAAGCGCTCCGGGTCGGTCAGGTCGATCATGAGCCGCTCGCCTTCGACGTCGATGCGCAGGTAGCCACCGCCCCGCCGGATGTCGAGCTCGTGCAGGGGCCAGTCGCCGATGGCGGTGGATCCGGAGGTGATGGCGAGCCGGTCGGCGCTCACCGCCAACTCGGCCGGGATGCGGCTGTCGGGATCACCCTCGACCCAGACCGTCCCCTGAAAGTGACGCGACCGGGCCCTGCGACCGTTCTCCTGCTCCATCCCAGCCACGTTGCCCCCAGTCGAACCCTTGCGAACCAGAATACCGACACCTGGCGCCGCGTGCACGGGGCTCACCTCGGATCCCGCCGGTGCCCGGCTCTCGGTTCTCTGGGTTCCCAGCTACCGCTGCGGTAGCTGGGAACCCAGGGTTCGGGTCACTCCTCCTCGTCGGACTCGTCCGAGTCGTCGGGGACGGCGGCCTTGGGGGCGCCGAGGGAGGCGAGCCACTCGGCCGGGTTCTCCGGCAGGGTCTCGTCGGTGCTTCCCTGGTAGGTGCCGTCACCACCGAGCAGTCCCTCGAGGGACACGGTGGTGGCGCCCGGCAGGGCCGGCTGCAGCCGCTGGTAGGCGGGCGAGCCGGTGCCGGCCGGGATCAGCTTGCCGATGATCACGTTCTCCTTCAGGCCCCGCATGAAGTCCGACTTGCCCTGGATGGCGGCGTCGGTCAGCACCCGCGTGGTCTCCTGGAAGGAGGCCGCCGACAACCACGACTCGGTGGCCAGCGACGCCTTCGTGATGCCCATCAGCTCGGGACGGCCTTCCGCCGGCGCGTTGCCGTCCTGCACGAGGCCCTTGTTGGTCTCCTTGAAGGTGAGATCGTCGATGAGCTCGGAGGGGAGGAAGTCGGAGTCGTTCGCCGCCACCACCCGCACTCGGCGGAGCATCTGGCGCACGATCAGCTCGATGTGCTTGTCGTGGATCTCGACCCCCTGGGAGCGGTAGACCTCCTGCACCTGGTCGACCAGGTACTGCTGGGCGGCGCGAACACCGCGAATCTCGAGCACTTCCTTGGGATCGAGCGGACCGACGGTCAGCTGCGCTCCCGGCTCGATCACGTCACCGGTTTCGACCAGCAGGCGGGCACGTCGCGAGATCGGATACTCGAGGTCGCCTTCCTTGGTCTCGATGACCACCCGCCGACCCTCCTCGTCGTCGACGATCCGGACCGGACCGCCCACCTCGGACAGGATGGCCTTGCCCTTCGGCGTGCGGGCCTCGAACAACTCGACGACGCGAGGCAGACCCTGGGTGATGTCGTCCCCGGCCACGCCACCAGTGTGGAAGGTACGCATCGTCAGCTGGGTGCCGGGCTCGCCGATCGACTGGGCGGCCATGATTCCCACCGCCTCGCCGACCTCGACGTTGCGACCGGTCGCCAAGCTGAGGCCGTAACACGTCTGACAGATCCCGACCTTGGCGTCGCAGGTGAGCACCGAGCGCACCCGCACCCGGCCGATGTCCTTGGCGCTCATTTCAATGGCGTGGAGTCCCTTGGTGTCGACCATCGTCCCGGCCCTCAGCTTGTCGCCGATCGCCGTCTCCAGCAGCTTCTTGTCCACCTTGACGTCGTCGGCCAGCACTCGACCGTAGATCCGCGAGCGGATGTTGCGGATCGTGTTGCCGCGCTCGTCGAGGACGCTCACGAAGATGCCGCGGTCGGTGCCACAGTCGGGGTCGGTGATGATCAGCTCCTGGGACACGTCCACCAGCCGGCGGGTGAGGTAACCCGAGTCGGCCGTGCGCAGGGCAGTGTCGGCCAGTCCCTTGCGGGCGCCGTGGGTGGAGATGAAGTACTCCAACACGGACAGACCCTCACGGAAGTTCGAGATGATCGGCCGCGGGATGATGTCACCCTTCGGGTTGGCGACCAGCCCGCGCATACCGGCGATCTGCTTGATCTGGTTGACGTTCCCGCGTGCCCCGGAGCCCACCATCATGTCGACCGAGTTGAACTTGACGGTCTTCATGTTGGCGATCATGGCGTCCTTGACCCGGTCGGTCGCCTCGGTCCAGATCTCGATCAGCTCCTGGCGCCGCTCGTCCTCGGTCACGACACCCTTGTTGTAGTTGGACTGCACCCGGTCGGCCCTGGCCTCGTACTCGGCGAGGATCTCCGCCTTGTCCGGCGGCGTCTTCACGTCGTCGAGGGCGATCGTCAGCCCGGCCCTGGTGGCGTAGTGGAATCCCAGCGACTTGATGTTGTCGAGGGTCTCGGCGACCACCGACCGCGGGAAGCGCTCGATGATCACCTCGATCAGTCGTCCCAGGTCGGACTTGATGATCACGGCGTCCACGTACGGGAACGCGTCAGGGAGGGCGGAGTTGATGATCGCCCGCCCCAACGTGGTCTCGTGGAGCGCGTTGCCGTCGAGCGGCTCCGGCGTGAGAAGCCGGGACGCCGAGTCGAGCAGATCGGCGTGCATCTCCGGGTCGCCCGCCACCGCCCCGACCCGCATCTTGATCGGAGCATGCAACGACAACTCGCCGATGTCGTAGGCCATCATGGCCTCGTCGATCGACGTGAACGTGCGTCCGGCGCCCTTGGCGTCCTCCTCCCGCTCGGAGAGGTAGTACATGCCGATCACCATGTCCTGGGACGGGGTGACGATCGGACGGCCCGAGGCGGGGCGGAGCACGTTGTTGGTCGAGAGCATCAGGATGCGAGCCTCAGCCTGGGCCTCGGCTGACAGCGGCAGGTGGACGGCCATCTGGTCGCCGTCGAAGTCGGCGTTGAACGCCTCACAGACCAGCGGGTGGA
>CAZCRP010000245.1:3149-4788 GCA_964501055.1 uncultured Acidimicrobiaceae bacterium | reverse complement strand
GAGGTCGCCTCGGCGGCCCGCACCGTCACGTCGGCCGGTCCGCCGCACCCACTGTCCGGCATGAAGGCCACGATCTGCCACTGACCCTCATCGCCGGGCTCGAAGACCAGCACGACGAAGATCTCGTCGTGCTCATCCTGCTCGACGGTGAACAGATCCTGCTCCACGCCATCCTTGTCGAGCCGCACCCGGACGTCGGGTGCCGATTCGGGGTCCTCACCGCGCGGGAACAGGCCGTGAATCTCGATGGACTCCCCAACCGTCACGGTGGCGCTCGGTCCGGGATCTCCGCCCTCGGTGGCGACGAGCGCGGTGCAGCTCTGCTCGAGGTCGAGATGCATGGCGCCGACCGGGCCAGCCACGGCGAGAATCGCGCCGAGGGCCAGACTGAGGGCCAGCGCCGACTGCTTGGTTCGCATCATTGCCGCATGCATCGGAAGATCCTCCCTGACTGGCATCGCTCCCACCTTGCCGGCGCTTCGTAGGCAGCCGTGCCGTCCCACCGGTACGCAAGCGCCGGCAGGCCTCAATGTTCCCCCATACCCACTGCGGCCCCACTGCGGTCGTCCTCGCCCGGGCCTGAAGGCACTGAAAGGGCCATATGGCCCTTGTGCGTGGGTTGGCCGTCTGGGCACGGTGGCTGATCTATCGCGCGCACCTTGTCGAGGGAGAGGCGAGGATGCTCAGGACACTCGGCGGCCGGCGATTATTGGGCATGAGCATTGCCGCGGTCGAGTGGCGTTGTGCCCGGCGCGATCGATGAACACTGCTCCGCTCGGCGCCACCGATGCGCCGATCATCTCGATCCGGGAGCGCCTCACCAGCGGACCAAGACCGAGAGGTCTGCGCGTCCATGCCATTGGCTCGCTTCGGCTGCAGCACGGACGGCTCACGATCCAGTCGCTCGGTGGGCCGAAGGCGGGTGCGAACCAGGCGCTCGGCCTGTTCGCCTTCCTCTTCGACCGGGGGCAGCAGGGCCTCGACAAGGACGAGGCGATCGAGGTCATCTGGCCGGACGCGCCTCTGGACGTGGCCGACACCGCCTTCCACCGCACGCTGCTGGGACTCCGCGGGACGCTGCGCGCTGGAGGCATCGGGGAGGCGGTGTCCTTCCGGGGCGGCCGCTACGTGCTCGAATCGGGCCTGGTCAGCTGGTCCGACGTCTCGGAGCTCGAGCAGGCGATCGAAGCGTCTGCGGTCACACCCGATCGGCGCACGCGGGCCGAGCTGCTCGAGACGTGTCGGCAGATCAACCGCGCCGACTACATGGACGACTGCCCATTCTTCGGGACGAGCGTGCAGGTCGAGAGCCGCCGCGCGCTGCTGAGGACGGTACGCCATGCTGTTCTGGTTGAACTTTCACGCCTCTATGCCTCGGAGGGCCATCTCGCGCTGAGCGCCGTGCGACGTGCCGAAGCCGACGCGCTCGAGGGGGCCGACGAACGGGCCTCGTAGCGCAAGGATGTGCTGCTCCCTTTCGGCTCTCTGCCTTCGGCCACCACCGTCCGGCCGTAGTCCACGAATCGCGCCAACGCAGGGCAGGTCATGGCGCGAATCCTCGGTAGATGAACGCCGCCATCTGCTCGCGCGTGACGGTCAACTTCGGGCAGTACCAGCCGACACTGGCGTTGCACCCACC
>CAZCRP010000245.1:0-3049 GCA_964501055.1 uncultured Acidimicrobiaceae bacterium | reverse complement strand
TTCGGGCAGAAGAGCGTCGGTGTGCAGCCACCGGTGATGCCGGAGCGGTAGAGCCAGACGATCTCGCGGTGGAACACGCCATCGGTGTCTGTCAGCGGCGTGGCTGGCAGCAGCCGCATGTCCATGGAGTCGCTGCACCCCCCTTGGGGAGGGGTCCCAGACCCTGATCTGCCAGTCTCGAGGTGGCGGATCGGCAAAGTTGTAGGGGAGGAACCCCCAGCTAAACATCACTGAGCCGCTCGAGTCGGCGTCCGAGCCAAGACTATGCCCTGCCTGCCCGATCGGGTGGAACCTCGAGGACGACGCGATCGTGGGGTGGAAAGCCAAAGCCGTAGACCATCAGGTGCTGCCACATCAGCACCTCGACCAGGTCGTCGACCATCGGGCCGGGCGGGGAGTTGTCCAGCATCTCGCGCACCCCGGCCTTCACGTCGCAGCCGCCGGGCGACTGCCCGGTAGCGGACCTGGAGGCCATCTGGCGACAGCGTGCGCTCGTGCTGCTGGCGTGCTTCGACAATCGCGAGCTCACGCTCGAAGGGGAGTGGTTGGGGTGCTTCTACGTCGTTCCGGGGACGACGACTCCGCACTGGCTGAACACCGAGTTCTGCGAACTGCTGCCGTTCGACCTCCCACCGGATGCCCATGACCTCGGTCTGATCACCTTCCGCTATCACCAGGAGGCGGCGACGCCGCTGGTCATCCGCGAGTCCGTGCCAGTCCGGGTGGTGGGCCATTTTGACGATCCCGCGGCACAGGGTTGCCTCGTCGTGGATCCCATGTCCGAACGCGAGCCCACGCCGCCGGACCTTGTCATTCTGCGGTGTCGTACCGCATTCGTCGCGACCGATGTCACTGAAGTCCCGACGCGCCAGGAGGACGGATTACGCAAAGGGAGGCCGAGGCTCTGGCCCAGGCACTGGCTGGTCCGTCAGTCGCAATGGAGCGCCGTCGGGGATGATCATGGAGCCCGACTGCGGAGCACAGCTCCCTCCGGACTTCGCCTCGAGCTCGCGCACCGCCTGCGGACAGGCTCACGAACCAGGAGTGAAGACCCAGCCCCGATCCGTCCCGAAGGCGTAGAGCCGCCCGGCACCGTCCCACAGCAGGTCGATCCACCAATCGAGCATGTCATCGGGCACCGACACGCTCCGCAGCGATCCGTCATCGAGCGAGACCGCCCAGAGCTGCGGAGCATCGGAGAAAGCCCCCGGCAGGTACACGGTGCGATCCCCGACGACGGCACCGTGGAGCATTCGTCCGAATGGAACCTCGGGAGTGATTGGGAGCGGCGTCGACCAGGCGTCACGCGCCGGGTCGTAGGTGATCAGGCTGATCGTCGGTCCGTCGCCGCCGACCAGCACGAGATCATCTCCGTCTGCCCGCAGGACATCGTATCCGCCAGACACGAAGGAGCTGCGTTCGAAAACGTCGCTGATCGGGTCGTAGGCGATCAACTGGGTGCGGCCCACGCCGGTGTCATCCGCGGGGCGGTACACCCGTCCGTCAGGCCCTGTCGCGAGCGGCATCCCCGCCCAGACATCGGTCTCGCGAATGATCAGGAAGGGGGCCACCTGCCAGGGCTCAGTCGAGATGTCGATGGTGTAGTGATGGGTGTAGATCCGTCCATCGCCGGCGAGGACGAAGGGCTGATCGGTGCCGATGCCAGGATGGTCGCCGTCGAACTCGACGGGCGTCCAGCTGCGGCGAGCCGGATCGTAGATCAGGAACTCGGGCCAGTCGGGGTCCGGGTAGCCATAGTCCCAGCGGAAGACCACGATGCGGCCGTCGGGAAGCAGGACAGAGTCCGACACGTGGAAGTCATCACCCCCGGGCATGTCGGGCAGCCGCTCCCACGTCCCGGTGATGTCGTACACCGGCTCCACGCCCGCGCCGCCGTCCCAGGCCCCTCCGTAGCCGCCCGGGGAGGTTGGTTGCGGGGTGGCGTGTGGTGGTGGCGGGGTGGAGAGCGCGGTCGGTGCGGGCGTCGGTGGCGCGGCGGTCGGATCGAGCGTGGCGGTCGGTGTAGGCTCGTCCGCGGGCATCGGGACCAGTGTCGGCCCAGGGGTGCTCGCGACCGTGGTCGGCAGCGCACTGGCCGGAACGGCGTCACCTGCGGTCGTGGGAGCCCGCATCTCGTTGACGACCACGGCTACCACGGCACCTGCCCCGATGGCGGCGATCGCTGCCCCTCCGACGCTCGCCATGCGCATCGGCGAGCGTCGCATCCAGGCCCACGCGCTCTTCAGGCGACTCATCGGCCTGACCTTCGCATGTCAGCCGCTGTTGTCTCCCGGGATGCCCAGCGCCCCTGAACCACGTCCATACGGACCACCCTAGGTCACGACCACTGCGGCACGACTGCGGCGGGTCACGTCGCGCACGAGGGTGTCCTTGGCCACCAGCATCCACCACGAGCGGCTCTCGAGACTCGAGGACTCGTCGGCTCAGGCGATCCTCCGCCGCCGCCCGACGCCGGCGGCTGCCCCCAGGCCCACGAGGACCGCGATCGCGACCACCGCCGGGATGACACCACCGGGCGGGGTGAATGCGGTGTCGGGAAGCAGCGGGGCTGGAGCGCAGAGTGGTCCTCCGACCGGGGTCATCGCGACGGAGCCGTCGACGCCGCGCTGCGCCTCGACCCTTACATTGCCCACGAACCCGGGGACCAGGGACGGATCTACCGCCGATCCTGGGGTGAGCTGGAAGTTCCATGTCCGGGATTCGCCGACGGCGCGGAGTGTGATGGACGTCGCCGAGCGGGCCGCCACCTCGGCACATGCGCTGAGGCTGGCGGTCGCCACCACCACCTCGTCTGCCGCACCGCCCTCGACGCTCGCGACCACGCAGGCGGGGTCGCCCATGTCGACGGCCTGTGTGAAGTTCGGTACCAGGTTGGCACCGGGGTAGCCGAGCAGCCCGTCGAACAGGAGCGCGAACCAGGTCCACGTCGGCTGCGGGGCGTCGATGAGCCCGACGGTCAGCGCTCCGTGTCCGATCCACCCACAGAGCGTCACCGTGCTGCCGGTGAGGGAGGCCGGCAGGATCTCGG
>CAZCRP010000244.1:0-4792 GCA_964501055.1 uncultured Acidimicrobiaceae bacterium | reverse complement strand
CGCTGATCGAGGCCGTGACCTATCGGCTCGGTCCGCACACCACCGCCGACGACCCTGCTCGTTACCGGGAGGCGGAGGAGCGCGAGGAGTGGGCGAAGCGCGATCCGATGGAACGGGTGCGGATCTACCTGTCCGAGCGCGATCGCTGGAGCGAGGAGTGGCAGACCCAGATCGAGGACCGGACCGCCGAAGAGGTGGAAAGGGCCATCAGCCTCGCCGAGTCCCTCTACGAGCCCGATCCGACCCACCTGTTCGGGGCCGTCTTCGAGGAGCTGACGCCCACGCTGTCCGAGCAGAAGGCGGAGTTGGAGGCGATGTTGGGAGAGCCGGACTGATGGCGGAGGTGACCATCGCCCAGGCGCTCAACGCCGGTCTGCGGTTGGCGCTGGAGGAGTGGAGCGAAGCCTTGATCATGGGCGAGGACGTCGGCCGGGCGGGCGGCGTGTTCAGGATCACCGACGGGTTGCGTGAGCAATTCGGACCTGAGCGGGTCATCGACACGCCGGTGGCCGAGTCCGGCATCGCCGGGGTGGGACTCGGGATGGCCGTGGCCGGGATGCGACCGATACTCGAGATGCAGTTCATGGGCTTTTCGTATCCGGCCCTCGATCAGGTGATCAACCACGTTGCGCGGATCCGTCACCGGTCACGGCACCGCTTCACGGCACCGCTCGTCATCCGCATCCCGTACGGAGGCGGCATCGGGGCCGCCGAGCACCATTCGGAGTCGGCCGAGGCGATCTACGCCCACATCCCCGGGCTGAAGGTGGTGGTGCCTTCGCGGCCCCACGACGCCAAGGGGCTGTTGCTGTCTGCGGTGGAGGATCCGGATCCTGTGATCTTCCTCGAGCCGATCCGGCTCTACCGGTCGGTGAAGGAAGACGTCGGCGAGGGGCCGATCCGCGTGCCGATCGGATCGGCTGCGGTCGAGCGGCAGGGCAGTGACGTCACCGTGATCTCGTACGGGGCGATGATGCGCGAGTGCCGGCTGGCAGCCGAGCGGCTGGCGGGTGACGGCGTCGGGGTGGAGCTCGTCGACCTCCGCACGCTCGTGCCGCTTGACGTCGCCACCATGATTCGCAGCGTCGAGAAGACCGGTCGGGCGGTGGTCGTCACCGAGGCCCCCCGCACCGCGGGTTTCGCGTCCGAGATCGTCGCCACCATCCAAGAACGGGCATTGTTCTCGTTGGAGGCCCCGGCGAAGCGAGTGACCGGGTGGGACACGGTCTTTCCCCTCAAGCGGGGGGAAGGCTTGTACCTGCCGGGAGTCGATCGCGTGACCGCGGCGGTGCGAGCCACGTTGGAGGCATGAGATGGCATACGAGTTTCGTCTGCCCGACATCGGCGAGGGATTGACCGAGGCCGAGATCGTCGCTTGGCGGGTGGCCGTCGGTGACGAGGTCGGCATGGACGAGGTGGTGGTCGAAGTGGAGACCGACAAGGCCGTCGTCGAGATCCCGATCCCCGTCGGCGGAACGGTGCTTCACCTGGGCGGGGCCGAAGGCGACGTGGTCGAGGTGGGATCGGTGCTCATCGTGGTCGGTGACCAGGACGAGGCCTGGCATCCTGGCGGAGAGGATCGGCCGGAGGGATCGACCTCGCAGGCGACCTCCGGCGAGGCGGCACCGATCGTTGGCACCCTCGACAGCGCGGCCACCACGTTGGAAGCGGCCGCCGCCGGCGAGCAGGACGACCCTGAGCGACCGCAGGCGCTGCCGGTGGTGCGCAAGCTGGCGAAGGAGCTCGGGGTGGACCTCGCGCACGTGACCGGCACCGGTCCCGACGGCCGCATCACCCGCGATGACGTGCTCGCCGCCGCCGACGGTACTCCCGAACCCAGGGTTCAGGACGACCGTGGCGGTACTCCTGAGCCCACGGTTCGTGACGAGGAGGTCGGGAACGACGAACCGTGGGCTGGTGAAGACCGTGGCGGTACTCCTGAACCCAGGGTTCAGGACACCCCCTCGGGGCGGAGGATGTCGAAGCTGCGGAGGGTGATCGCGGAGCAGATGGTTCGGTCGTGGGAGGAGATACCGCAGGTGACGGCCTTCGACGAGGTCGATGCGACCCGGCTGCTCGAGGTCAAGAAGGCGTTGACCGAGCGGACCGGCGTCACGATCTCGATCGACGCCCTGGTCGCCAAGGCACTTGTGCCCGCGCTGCAGGCCTTCCCCGACTTCAACGCCCGCCTCGCAGGCGAGTACCTGATCGACAGCCCGACGTGCGACCTGGGCGTGGCCGTCGACACTCCCGACGGGTTGTTGGTGGTGGTCGTGCGCGACGTGGCGTCGCTCTCGCTGTCCGCTCTCGCCACCCGGCTCGCAGAGCTGGCCGCCGCCGCCAAAGCGCGGACCGTCGCGCCGGCGGACCTCGCGGGCCAGACGTTCACGCTGTCCAACATCGGCGCGGTCGGCGGCGGGTACGGCACCCCCATCGTGCCGCCCGGGACGACGGCGATCCTCTCGGTGGGAAGGGCGGCGCCACAGCCGATCGTGCGCAACGGGATGGTCACGGCCGCGCCGATGATGCCGTTGTCGCTGTCGTACGACCATCGCGTCGTTGACGGCGCCCAGGGCAGACGGTTCCTGGCGCTCGTACAGGAGAACTTGGCCGAGCCGGCGCTCTTCCTGGCCGACTGATTCCCCCGGACCGGTCTTCGACGACCGGTCGGCTCAGTCCGCTCGCAACAGCTGGGCCATACGGCGGCGCAGCAGCGGAGGTGCCTGGCGCAGTCCGACCTCGACTGCGAACTCCGCGTCCCTGGCGAGATCGAGAACGACTTCCTCACCTTCGGCCCGCACGTGGATGCCGTCGACGTCGGCGTTGATCCGAACCTCCTCCCGCGACCAGTCCCCGATCTCGACGTCACCGGACCGAATCTCCAGCCGATCGTCACGCAGATCGATGACGACAGGGAGGCCGGGCCCGTCCTCGCCGAGCATCCGCAGGGAGCCGTGATAGCTGGTCATGTCGCGTCCTCCTGGATGTCTGCCCATGGATCAGGGTACGCCGCGTCGAGTAGTTCGGAAGTCCCGACTTGTGCGGCATGTCGCTCGGCGAATTCGACGAGTTCCGCCATCTCCGGCGGCGGGGGAGTGTCTCCGGAGAGGATCGTCACCAGGTGCGCCTGCAGGCGTTGTCCGACGCGCAGGACCGGGGTCGGGCCGGTGGGGAGCCGGCAGCAACGGTCGTCGGGACAGCGCGAGGTGGCATGGTGGGACGTGCGGCGGCCCCGGAACCAGCGGGCGTCGTCGTAGGGCACTCCCGTCGTCAGCGCGCGAGCCGAAGGGTCGGGCGTCAGGTGCGTCGCCGACCAGTAGGAGCCAGCGGGCGTGTCGGTGAACTGGTAGTGGACGTCGAATCGGTCCGCCGACGAGTACACGAGGCGCCCACCGAGATGGCGACACAACCTGCACCCCTCGGCGGCACCGCCTTCGGTCGGCAGCGGGAAGCCGTCGTTCTGATACGCCTTCCACACCATCCCGTCGGGGTCGGAGTGGATGAAGTGCGTCTCGATCCCGAGGTGGCGGGTGGCGAGATTGGTGAAGCGCTGCGCCGCCATCTCGTAGGAGACGTAGAACCGCTCCTTGATGTCCTCGACTGTGAGGTCGCGTTCCCGCTTGGCGCTCGCCAGTGCTGTCACAACGGGACGTTCCGGCACCAGGACCGCCGCCGCGAAGTACGCAGACTCCAGCCGCTGGCGCTGATGGTCGTAACCGGAGCGGGGCGGCTGGTGGTCGAGCACCCGACCGCCGATGGTCTGGAGGATGGCCTTGCGCGCCTGGCGGGTGCGGAGCGAGTTGCGCTGGCCGACGTAGATCACCTTCCGGTCCTCGTCGACGATCGAGCGGATGTGTGGCGGCACGTCGTCGACGCTGTTCACCGTATATCCGACGTGGCTCACGATGGCGTTGAGGTCGCGGCTGGTGAGCGCTCCCGGTCCGTCGTGGCCCGAGGCCGAGAGGACGGCGTGGGCGGCCTTCTCGACGTGGGCGAGGTAGCCGTCGAGTTCGCTCAGCCACCGCGACACCTCGGCGGTGGCCTGGCGGACGGTGTCGACCGAGTCGGCACCGCGATCGGCCACCATCTGGTCGAACAACTCGACGACGTGTTCGAGCGCCTCGTCGGGGACCTTGGCCGTCGCCTTGAGTTCGGCGAGCCCCAGCGTCTGGTAGCGAGGGTCGCGGCGGATCCGGTCGAGCTCCAACTCCAATTCGGCCCGCCGGTTGGGCGGCGCGGGGTCGAGCAGTTCGTCGGTGCTGGTGCCGAGCGCGGCGGCGAGCACGGAGATCTGGGAGAGCTTGGGCTCCCGCTTCCCATTCTCGAGCAGCGAGAGGTACGGAGCGGGCCGGCCGACCAGCGATCCGAGTTCCTCCAGCGTGAGCCCGCGCCGGCGACGGTGATGACGGAGCCGGTGACCGAACACTGCTGGATCGAAGGCCACGGCGAACAGTCTCCTCTCCCCCCGATTGTCGAAAGTTCGACGAATATTACTCGGTTGAGAGGGGGCCGGGGCGGGAACAGCTGCAAAGAATGGCGGCAAGCACGAAAGGAGTCGCCCGCCGTGGACGTCTCACCCGCACCACCGGGAACCGACCACATCCTCAGCCCCGAAGCGTTGGCGTTCGTCGTCGACCTCCACCACCGCTTCGAGGGCCGCCGCCAGGAGTTGCTGCAAATGAGGCGGGAGAGAGCCGAGGCGCTCGCCCACGGGGCGCGCCTGCGGTTCCTGCCCGAAACCGCCGCCGTCCGGTCCCAGCGCTGGTCGGTGGCGACGGCGCCGCCCGACCTC
>CAZCRP010000243.1:0-4796 GCA_964501055.1 uncultured Acidimicrobiaceae bacterium | reverse complement strand
GGCCCCTGCGCGATCCACCGACGCGGCTGGCGGCCGGTGAAGATGGCGCTGATGGGACTGGATCCACGCCAGGCCGAGACGGTGCAGGACGAGTTCGCGTTCGAAGGCGGCGGTCTGGGAAGGCGTCAGCTCGAACGCCACCACCACCGACGGGACGCCGGGGCCGGCCGTCTGCGGCCGACCGGTCAGGAGTCCGATCAGGCGATCCCTGACGTCATCGAGGTCGGCCACCCGCGCCGCCAGGTACTCGTTGGACGAAGACTCCAGTTCCCTCCGGAACGACTGGAACGCTTCCTCGACGCCGCGCTCGGCCGAGGCACCGCCATCGATCTGTACCTCGGCCCTGCGAATCAGGGCGGGATCGGATGTGAAGGCCGCCTGGGCGACGAAGATGCCCGCTTCCTCCGCCCCGATCTCGCGCTCCACCCGGGCCGCGAGCTGATCGATTTGAGACCCTGCCTCGCGCAGCGCCTCGTACAGCCGTTCCCGTTCCTCGCTGGGAGAGCCGAGAGGGCCGCTCCCGCTCCGCTGCTCGGGGTCACCGTCCAGGACGAAGACCGGTCCGATCGCAACACCCGGGGCGGCGGCGATGCCCCGGATCAGGGCAGTCATCCGCCCGGCTCCTCGCCCAAGCCGTCGGTCACCAACCGGCTGAGATGTGCAATGGCCTCCGACGCGTCATCACCGGCCGCGCTGAGCACGACCCGATCACCTTGGCGGCAATCGAGGGTGAGGATCGACAGAACCGACTTGGCGTCCACACCGCCTTCCTGGGTGTCTTTCCGCACCGTGATGTCCGACGTGAAGCGGGCGGCCTCGCGAGCCAGGCGTTCGGCGGGCCGGGCGTGAAGTCCCGTGGGGTTGCGCAGGACGAGGGTGCGTTCGGCCACGGAGCCACTCTACGGACCGCCCGCGGGCAAAAAAGGGGTCCATCGCCCCTACGGGTCGTTCGAGTCGTCGATAGTGTCGGGCCCAGGTACGAGCATTCGTACCACAGCCGGTGTATCGAGAAGGAGGCTCTCATGGACCTGCTCCGAGACGTGTTGGCGTTCCTCGCCAACAACCTCTTCAACGAGGTCGCCGTCCTGATTGGGCTCATCGCCCTGGTGGGGTTGCTCCTCCAACGAAAGCCCAGCGAGGAGGTGGTGGCCGGAACGCTCCGTGCGACCATCGGCATCTACATCCTCTTCATCGGCATCGACGTGTTCGTCGGAGGATTGATCGCATTCCAGACGATCGTGGCGAGCGCCCTGGGTCTCGATCCGCCGGCGGCCACCGCCACCCTGGGGGACTTCCTCGGTTCCCACGGCGGAACCATCGCGCTGGTCATCACCGTGGCATTCCTCATCCACGTGCTGGCCGTCCGTGTCCTGAACACGCGGTACGTGTACCTCACGGGCCACCTGATGTTCTGGATCAGCGTGGTGGTCGTCGCCGCGCTCGTGCAGTCGTTCGGTGACGTCAGCCAGTGGACGCTCGTCCTGGCGGGGGCACTGATCGTGGCGGCGTACTGGACGATCCAGCCGCTCTACATCGCACCGCTCATGCGCAAGGTGATCGGGTCCGACGACTGGGGCTTCGGTCACACGAGTTCCTCGGCGGCCTACCTCGCAGCCAAGGTGGGCCCGGCGGTCGGATCGAGGGAGACCCACGACACCGAGAATCTCAGGTTGCCTCGGCAGCTCTCGTTCTTCAAGGACGTGAACGTCTCCACCGCCCTCATCATCGGCATCATCATGCTGGTGGCGATGGCTTTCGCCGACGCGACGGTGCTGTCGGAGCAAGCTGCGGGATACAACCCGGACATGAACCCGTGGATCTGGGGAATCGTGTCGGCGCTGCGCTTCGCGGCCGGGATCGCCATCCTGCTCTTCGGGGTCCGGATGTTCCTGGCCGAGATCGTCCCCGCGTTCAAGGGGATCAGCGAGAAGCTCATCCCGGGCTCACGGCCGGCACTCGACTGCCCGACGGTCTTCCCGTTCGCCCCGACGGCGGTCATGGTCGGCTTCCTCGCCAGCACGGCAGTGTTCCTCGTCTTCATGGGGATCTTCGCCGCGGCCGGCTGGTTCGTGCTCGTCCCCCCGATGATCATGCTGTTCTTCCCCGGCGGAGCCGCCGGCGTGTTCGGCAATGCGTTCGGAGGGTGGCGGGGCGCCGCCATCGGTGGTGCGATCAATGGCGTGTTCCTGGCTGTCGGCCAGGCGCTGATGTGGGGGATGCTCTCCGACACCGCCCCAGAGCTGGCCACGCTGGCGGATCCCGACTGGTACATCATCACCTTCCTGGTGATGGGTCTCGCCGCGCCGTTCACCGGTGGCGACCCGGCCTCGATGATCTGGGTGGCGACCGCGCTCATCCTGGTGGTGTTCGCGGCCTGGCTGTTCGTCCTGAAGCGGCGAGGGGTGGACACGCCCGCCGCGGCGACGGCCGAGCCGGGCTCGGCGCTGGAGGAGGTCGGGGCCCCCGATGAGGAGTTCCGTCGACCGTGACCCGCAAAGGGATCGACGAGCCGCTTCGGGTCTTGACGGTCTGCGGAGTGGGAATGGGCAGCAGCCTGATGCTGCGGATGAGCGCCGAGGAGGCGTTCAAGGAACTGGGCATCCAGGCCAAGGTCGAGGCGACCGATGTGTCGTCGGCCCGCGGCATGCAGGCGGACGTGATCCTGGGCCAGGGAATGCACACCGAGGAGTTCGCCGGGAAGGCACCGGTCGTGGTCGCCATCACGAACTTCATGAACGTGGCCCACATCAAGGAGCAACTCGCCGGACCCTTGCGGGACCAGGGCTGGCTGGAGTGAAGCCGGTCCTGGGAGCAGCGGTACACGTGCAGGCTGGCGGCTGGCAGGAGGCGATCGAGGCCTCCTGCCAGCCGCTGCTGGAGGCAGGCGCCATCGAAGATCGGTACGTGGAACGCTGCGTGGCGATCGTCACCGAGCACGGTCCATACATCGTGGTCGCCCCTGGCATCGCGTTGGCACACGCCCGCCCCGAGGACGGCGTATCGTTGCTCGGACTGTCCGTTGCCTCCCTCGCCGCCCCGGTGGAGTTCGGCCACGAACAAAACGATCCCGTGGACGTCGTGTTCGCGTTCTCCTCACCCGACCGGGACCAGCACGTCCAGCTGCTCAGCACGCTCGCCCGCGCGATCGTCGCTGGCCTCGATGAGCGGGTGCGACAGGCGACGAACACGGCTGAAGCCAGATCGGTGTTGGAGGACGTGATGATCGATGTCTGACCCTGGCCAGGAGATGAGGCTCCACCTGCAAGAGGTCCAACTCCGCAACGAGGCCGCCCTCGATGCGGTGGCAGACCGGATGCACCGCGTGATCCGGGACGACGGGCTGATCCTCACCACCGGGACGGGACACTCGCTGGCGATGGTCCTCGAGACGTTCTATCGCGCCGGCGGACTGGCCTGTGTGCAGCCGATCACCCATCCCGGCCTGATGCCACTGGAGGGCGGACTGGTTTCCACCCGCCTCGAACGGGTCCCCGGGCTGGGAACGGTGCTGGTGGAGGCCGCCCGGCCAGAACCACGGGACCTGGCCTTCGTGTTCTCGAGTTCGGGCACGAACCCGGTGCCGGTGGAGATGGCGATCGCCCTGCGCGATGCCGGGGCAACCGTCGTGGCGGTCAGCTCGCTCGAGCACATGTCACGCGCGCCGGCCCGGGCAGAGCAGAAGCTCGGGGACGTCGCCGACCACGTCCTCGATACGGCGGCACCGTACGGGGACGCCTTCATCCCCACCCCCGACGGACCGCCCATCGCCGCCCTTTCGAGCCTGGCGGCGGTGTATCTGTGGAACCTGCTCCTGGCCCGGCTGGCAACGCTGGCGGCCGCGTCCGGCACGGACCTTCCGATCTGGGCGAGTGCCAACGTGGCGGGAGGCGACGAGCAGAACAGAGAGCTGTTCGCTCGCTACCGGCCGCGAATCCCTGCGCTGTGATGAGCAACCGGGTGCTCGGACGGTTGATGTCGGAGGAGATGGACGAGCAGACCGACGTACTCCGGCGGCTGATCGCACGGCGATCCGACCTCGTCGGCAACCTCCGATCCGGGCTGCCTGCCTCGCCGCGGGGTGTCGCCCTCGCGGCCAGGGGGTCTTCGGACAATGCCGCCGTCTACGGCCGATACGTGATCGAAGTGGCGTCGGGGCTCCCTGTCCTTCTCACAGCCCCGAGTCTCATCTCCATCTACCGGGCCCCGGTCGACTACCGGGACTACGTGGCGGTGGCGATCAGTCAGTCCGGGGAGACGCCGGAGATCGTGTCGGTGCTTCGGCGCCTCCAGGAGTCCGGCGCGCATGGCATCGCGGTCACCAACCGCGTCGACAGCCCCCTCGCAAGGGCGGCCGACGTCGTGATCGGGCTCGAAGCCGGCGACGAACAGGCGGTGCCGGCCACCAAGACGTTCACCGCGCAACTCGCCGTCTTCGGATTCCTGGCCGAAGCACTCGGCTCACCGAGCTGGGATACGGGGGATTGGGATGCCGTCCCGGCGGCGGTGGAGGCGACCCTCGCCGACCCGGAACCCGCCCGCCGGGTGGCAGACGCGGTCGGCGATGCGCCCGGCATCATCTGCGTGGGGCGCGGGTTTCACTTCGCCGTGGCGTTGGAGGCGGCGCTCAAGCTCAAGGAGACCTCGCTCATCCTCGCCGAGGGATACTCGGCGGCCGACCTGCGACATGGCCCCATCGCCGTCGTCGAAGCGGAGTTCCCGGTGGTGGTCTTCGCGGCGGAGGGCCCCACCTTGCCAGACGTCGAGGATCTGGCCGACAACCTGCAGCGACGGGGAGC